>DAOVJK010000260.1 GCA_030673265.1 Pseudomonadota bacterium
CCATGTATTTCATTTAGTACAAACTGTGACCTTGATATTCCACAGCAAACCAAAGGTTTAACACACAAGTACAATCAGTTAAAATGACTTTTCAAAAATACTCATGAAATATGCGGGCTAGCAGTCTTCGCTTAGCTGCTCCGCCATCAATCAGTGATTGAATCGATCTTCGCAAGAAAGCAGGACTTCCTTTTTTGCATCGGTCAATACCTGTTTGGCCTTGTCGATGTCTTCTGCGATCTGTTTTGATAATTCTTCCGGGCCGGAAAATTTCTGCTCATCCCGCAAAAAACGGAGCAGGTTGACCTTGATAGGTTTGCCGTAGATATCCTGGTCGAAATCGAAGATATGGGTCTCGGCCGAGACCCCGTAATTCGGGTCGTTGTCGGCAAAGGTCGGGTTACGGCCGATGTTCAGGACGCCGCCATAGCATTTCCCCTCATAGCAAACCTGGGTCACATAAACGCCATGTCTGGGGCAGAGGTCTTCCGGGGCTATGCGCAGGTTGGCAGTGGGGAAGCCGATCAGCGAGCCGCCTCGCTGTTTGCCGACCTTGACTTCACCTCTGATCTGGTAGTAGCGGCCCAACAGTCTCCTGACGTCCCGCATCCGGCCCTCATTGACCAGTTCCCTGATCTTGGAGCTGCTGACCAGCATATCATCAACATGGTAGGCCTTAACCACAGAGACATTAAAACCCTCTCCGGCTCCTTTACCCTTCAGGAACGAGATATCCCCCTGTCGCCCTTTACCGAAGGCATAGTCGTAGCCCACCACCAGCTCGGTGATGCCGACCTTTTCGAGGAGTTTGTCGACGAAGGTGTCGGCCGTGGTGGCGGCCAGTTCTTGGGTGAACGGCAGGACAATCAGGATATCGATATCGGCCATCTGAATCAGCTCTGCTTTCTGGGCAGAGGTTGAAATAAGCTTGATGCCGATCTCCGGCCTGACTACCTGCAGGGGGTGAGGATCGAAGGTGATGGCGACACTGGTGCCCCGATGGCGATAGGCCTTGCTGACCACTTCGCTAAAGAGGATCTGGTGACCCAGGTGGACCCCATCGAAATTGCCGATGGTCACAAAGGGTCTGACCGGTTTGGTGGTTATCTCGTCGAAACTGCGATATAGCTTCATATATAATATATTCCATTAACGGACAGGTTTATAGCAACATAGTGAAAAGCAGGGGATCGGTAAATAAAAAAACTTGACAAAGTGACCCGTAAATATTTAAAGTCGCCTCTCGATGTGCCGAAGTGGCGGAATTGGTAGACGCGCTAGGTTCAGGGTCTAGTGGGGGTTTCCTCGTGGGAGTTCAAGTCTCCCCTTCGGCACCATCGTTTCTTTCTCAAGAAGTACTTCTTTATTTCCCCAAGATCAGCTTGCAGTTGCGCGATTTCATGATTATTCAATTACTGATGCCCAATTGTATTGTCTATTTTTGCCCGATCAGATACCGTCACCGGCAGGCCGATTCTTTAACTGGCTTTAATACTTATGTCAAGACAGCTATCGGCGATTGTTGTCCCGACAGCGCTGTTATCCCTAGAGTTATAGTGATTTCGACTTGAATGATCTGAAAGATGAATATGTCAACCTGAGAACAACTCACAGCCGTTACCAGGCTGAACTCTGGTCGCTGGTTCTGCTTTCGGCCGGGATTGCTCATGTTACCGAGCATCGGGCTCCGGATTACGAGGTCATGGTGGATGGGGCGCAGTCGAAACGGGCCGAGTTGGAGATTGCTAGTTTCGAAAGGGAAAACCGGAACTGGCCGCCCCCTAAAAACCTGGGGGTTGCTGTTGATACTGCGGAGCGTCCGCCAACCGTTCTCCTGGTGGGCAGCCTGATGATTTTTCATCTGGTTACCGGTCCCTTTGCCTCGGGCAGCGAGTGGTTTCGTCTGGGGGCCGTCGATTCCCGGGCCATTCTCGAGGGTGGTGAGTGGTGGCGACTGATAACTGCCTTGACCCTGCATGCCGATCCGGTCCATCTGCTGGGCAATATCTTTATTGGCGGGCTGGTTATTCACTTCCTCTGTCAAATGGTCGGCACCGGCAGGGGCTGGTTTATGCTGATGCTGGCCGGGACGGTTGCCAATCTGGCCAATGTTATGGCCCGGGGGCCAGGCCATATCTCGGTCGGGTTTTCGACGGCGGTCTTTGCTGCGGTCGGCCTTCTTTGCGGGGGGCAGATGAAACTGATGAACCTGAGGTCCGTCCTGTTGCCGTTGGGGGCCGGGGTGGCCCTGCTGGCCATGCTTGGTTCCTCCGGGCAAAGGACTGATCTGGGCGCCCACCTGTGGGGGCTGGTTGTTGGCCTGTTGTTGGGGGTGGCCTGGAGGTGGTCGCACAATAATTGGCATCTTGGCTGCCGGTGGGGGAAACAGACCTATCTTCTGGCGGTTACCATTCTGGCCGTCTGGCTGGCTTGGCTTAAGGCTTTGGCAGTATGAAAAAATAACTTGTAATGGTTTGGTAAATTTGCGAAAGTTATTTTTATTCAGTTAAACCAATTTAAATAAAGGTTAAAAAAATGGCATGGGAAGATGAACAAAACCCCTGGGGTAAGAAAAAAGGGCCGCAAACCCCTGAAGAATTGATTGCGATGCTTATTCAGAAGATCAAGGAAGCTTTTGCCGGTGGCGGCTCCGGTTCAGGCGGCGGCGAAGCCGGTACTGGCAGGCCTGCTTCCGGCAGTGGCCCGGGGTTAGGTAAAATAGCCATGGTCATCATTGTCATCCTGCTGATCAGCGTGGCAAATTCGGCCTATTTCACCATCAAACCGGGTGAGCAGGGAGTCGTTCTGCGTTTCGGCAAGACTTTGAAGATCGCTGAGCCAGGCCTTAACTTCAAGGTTCCGATGGTTGATCAGGTCATTAAGGTTGACGTTAAGAACGTCAATAAGGAGGAGTTCGGCTTCCGGACTATTCGGGCAGCGCAACGCAGTCAGTATGACAATCGGGGCTTTGATGAGGAATCCCTGATGTTGACCGGTGACAAAAATGTCATCGATGTGGAGTGGATCGTCCAGTACAAGATCAAGGACCCGGTCGCCTATCTGTTCAAAGTCGGCGATGCCCGGCAGGCAGTTCGGGATGTCTCTGAAACCAGCATCCGGCGGATCATCGGCAATATGGATTTCGATTTTGTCCTGGGGAATCGTGATGTACTGGCTGCGACCAGCGCCAGAAATATGCAGAAGGAACTTGACCGTTATGAAAGCGGCATCGACATCGTCAAGGTACAGCTGCAGGATGTTAACCCGCCTGAGGCCGTCAAGCCGGCCTTTAATGAGGTTAACGAGGCCGATCAGGATATGAAAAGGCTGGTCAATGAGGCAGAGGAACATTACAACCGCGAGATCCCCAAGGCCCGTGGTCAGGCCAAACAGGTTTTGGAGGAATCCCATGGCTATGCGGTAGAGCGGATAAACCGGGCTGAAGGTGAGACTGCCCGGTTCAAGTCAATTCTTATCGAGTATGCGCGGGCACGGGAGGTAACCAGAAAGCGGATGTATCTGGAAACCATGCAGGAGGTTCTGCCCCGGGTGGAGGATATCTATCTGGTTGATAAGGGCCAGAAGTCGATCCTGCCCCTTCTTAACCTTAATAAAGCCATAAACAAGTAGTTTGAAACAGCTAAACAAACAGGTGTGAAACCGTGAATCTGGTAATGAAAACGTTAGCGATAGTATTGTTGATAGTCGTGGCCTCTGTGGTTTGGAGTGGCTTCTACGTCCTTCCCGAAGGATATCAGGCCGTAATAACCCAGTTCGGCAAACCGGTTGGCCAACCCATAACCGCCGCCGGATTGAAATTTAAAACCCCGTTTCTCCAGGAAGTGGCGTATTTCGACAAGAAGATTCTGATCTGGGATGGCGCTCCTAATCAGATCCCCACCAATGACAAGACCTACGTCTTTCTGGATGTCACGGCCCGATGGAGAATCTCCAACGCCCTGACCTTCATGAAGGCGGTCAAGAGCATGGGCCGGGCCCAGACCATTCTTGACGATATCCTCGATGGCACAGTCCGCGATCTGGTCAATAAGAACGATCTGGTCGAGATCATCCGAAGTTCGGACTGGTCGCCGGAGACCATGACCGGCGGTAATCCCGAGGGGGCCAAGGAACAAATAAAGCTCGGTCGGGACAAGATTGCGGCCCTGATCTTTGAAACCGCTTCCGAGGTCACTCCCCAATACGGCATCGAGTTGGTTGATGTCATGTTCAAACGGGTCAATTACATTGAAACGGTCCGGTTTAAGGTTTATGAGCGGATGATCTCGGAGCGCAAGAGGATTGCCGCCGAGAAAAGATCAACCGGTGAGGGCCAGAAGGCCGAAATTATCGGCAAGGTAAATCGTGAGCTTAAGGAAATCACCTCTAAAGCCAATCGCGAGGCCATGGAGATCAAAGGCAAGGCCGATGCCGATGCTGCCAAGATTTACGCAGATGCCTATAACAAAGATGTTGAATTCTATGGTTTCTGGAAAAGTCTTGAAGCATATGCAAGTACCATTGGCAAGAATACTAAGCTGATCCTTTCCTCCGATGCCGAGTTTTATAAATTCATCGAGAACAGCAAGTAAGGTAACTGCTCCGTAGCACAGTCAGCAAAAAAGCCC
>DAOVJK010000002.1 GCA_030673265.1 Pseudomonadota bacterium
CGGTAAGTTGCGGCACTCCTTGCCGGATTTGACTGCGTTTGATTGCGTGGTTAGTGTTGATTGTGCAGATCCCCAGCGATTAGGTCGGGTTGCTGACCGGTTGCTGACCGCCAAACAATTGATCATGATCGATCACCACGCCGGCCATAAGCTTTTCGGCGATCTCCATTGGGTTGACTCGTGTCGGGCTTCGACCGGGGAGATGGTCTATGATTTGGTGATGGCGCTGGGCGCTGAAATTCCCCCTGATGCTGCCTATTGCCTTTATACGGCTCTGGTTTCCGATACCGGCTCGTTTATGTATTCATCGACCACGGCTGACACTTTTCGAGTGGCGGCTGACTTGGTCGGTCTTGGCGTTCAACCTTCAGATGTTGCCGGCAAGCTTTTTGATAATTACACAGTCAACCGCCTGGCGCTTTTAAAACTGGTGCTCGATTCTCTTGAGGTTCATGGTGATAAGCGAATCGCCATTATCACGGTGACCAGTGAGATGTTTGGCCAGACAGGCACGGTTTCGGCTGACACTGAGAACTTTATCAATTATCCCAGATCATTGGCCTCGGTGCGAGTTGCCGCTTTTATTAAGGAGACCCAGAATGGTGTTGTTTCTGTAAGTCTGCGCTCCAAGGGTAGTGATTGTGATGTTGCCGCTTTAGCCGCTGAGTTTGGTGGTGGTGGGCATCGTAACGCGGCTGGGTTTAAACTCCTTGATGGTGACCGGATCACAGTCAGGAAAGATCTGTTAAAGAAACTGGAGAGGCTGGTCGCCGCCCATTAAGTTTAGATTTTGCCGGTTGGTAGCTGGCGGTATAGCGGGTTACTGATGTCAGAACAACAGGGCAATGCAGACGGGATAGAATCCGGAATATTTACGGTGGATAAGCCTGCCGGCCCCTCTTCATTCCGGATGGTCCAATTGGTTCGCCGGGCTTTGAATATTAAGAAGACAGGCCATGCCGGGACGTTGGATCCCTTTGCAACCGGGCTTTTGGTGATCTGTTCAGGGCGGCCGGCTACCAAACTGATTTCGCATTTCATGGACGGGGAAAAGGTCTATGAGGCCACCATGCTGTTGGGTGTTGAAACCTCGACCCAGGATCCGGAAGGAGAGGTTACCGCCAGACAACCGGTGATCAATGTGACCCGCGCTCGAGTCGAGGAGTGTCTGGCCGGTTTTGTTGGCGACCAGACCCAGGTGCCGCCTCTGTATTCGGCTTTGAAACATAAAGGCAAGCCTCTTTACCACTACGCCCGTAAGGGCATTGAGATAGAACGCGCCTCGCGGTCGATAACGATCTCGGCCATCGAATGCCTTGACCTCGACCATGAGACCATCAAGATAAGGGTGCGTTGTGGTAAGGGGACCTATATTAGGACCCTTGCCGCCGATATTGGCATGGAGTTGGGCTGTGGAGCGCATCTTATTGCTTTGCGTCGTTTGCGAAGCGGTTTTTTCTCCGTTGAGGGCGCCGTTGCCGGCGCCGAACTTATTGATCCGGAACGGGCCCGTGCTATTCTGCTGGAGAACCGATTGACTGTGGACGATGTTATGGCCCGGCTAGCGGTTGCAGATTGAACATTTGCCCAAAGAAACTTCAATATACTTGATTCTTTGTGCCTTAAACCTTACGCATCACTGAAATATGAGTAGCAAGTAGGAGTCAATGGCTGATAATGGCTATGATTTCCTGAATTAATAATCTTTTTGAGAGGTAGTAGATCGTGACACTTAAAGCAGATGACAAAAAAGAAGTTGTAGGTAAATTTGGTAAACATGAAAAAGATACCGGCTCTCCAGAGGTGCAAGTTGCCCTGCTCACCAGTCGGATTACGTATCTTACCGAGCACTTCAAAAGTCACAAGAAAGATCATCATTCCAGGCGTGGGCTGCTCAAGCTGGTTGGTCAGCGCAAGAGCTTACTCAAGTACCTGATGAAAAAAGATGTTGAGAGATATCGGGCCGTTATTAAAGAGCTTGGTATCAGGAAGTAAATGCGGTTGCCGTTGGATTATGAAGTCAGGTGACAATAGGGTCGTCTGGTAACGGTGAAACAGGGGCCTGGTCCCTATCCCCGGCGAATTACCGCCAAGGAGATTAAATGTATAAAAAAGTAGAAGTAGAATTAGGCGGGCGGACCCTTACCCTCGAAACCGGTCGTATTGCTAAACAGGCTGGTGGATCGGTACTGGTTACCTATGGAGGCACAGTGGTGCTGGTTACCGCTACGGCAGCCAAGGACGCTAAGAAGGATATTGATTTTCTGCCCCTGACGGTTGAGTATCAGGAGCGCTTTTATGCGGTTGGCCGCATCCCGGGTAGTTTTTTCAGGCGGGAAATCGGCCGGCCGACCGAGAAAGAGACTCTTACCTGTCGGTTTATTGATCGGCCGTTGCGACCGCTGTTCGCTGATGGCTATCAGAATGAGACCCAGGTAATTGGGACGGTCCTGTCGGCCGATAAGCAGAATGATCCCGACATGCTGGCCATGATTGGCGCCTCGTGTGCCTTGGGCATATCGAATATCCCCTTTCTGGGGCCGATTGCCGGGGTTCGGGTGGGCTATATGGATGGTGAATATGTACTTAATCCCACCAAGGACCAGTTGGAAGAATCCCGAATGGACCTGATTGTAGCCGGGACCAGAAATGCGGTGGTTATGGTTGAGGGCGGCACTGACAGTCTGTCTGAAGAAGAAGTTCTGGCCGGTGTTTTCTTCGGCCATGAGAGTTTGCAGCCGCTTCTTGATATTCAGGAAGAGATGCGTGAAGCAGTCGGCAAAGACAAGATGGAGGTCGAACCTAAACCTGTTAACGAAGAGCTGCAGAAAAGAGTAGCGGAAATTGCCGCTGCCGATATGGAGCAGGTTATTGTCATCGTTGACAAAATGGAGCGTAGCGCGGCCCAGAAAGAGCTGCAGAATCGGGTGGTTGAAGCCCTCGAGGCTGATTTCCCTGAGGATGTCTCTGAAATTAAGGGCTTATTCAAGGCTCTGAACAAGCGGATGATGCGTGATCGGATCGTTAATGATAATGCCAGGATTGATGGCCGTCGGATGGATGAGATTCGCCCCATTACCGGTGAGATCGGCACTCTGCCGATGGTCCATGGCTCAGCGCTTTTTACTCGCGGTGAAACCCAGGCCATCGTTACCGCTACTCTAGGCAGCGGAGACGACGAACAGCGGATTGAGACCCTCGATGGCATGTCGTTTAGTCCCTTCATGCTGCATTATAATTTCCCTCCTTACTGCGTCGGTGAAGTTCGGTTCATGCGTGGACCCAGCCGTCGTGACATCGGCCACGGTGCCCTGGCAACTCGGGCCATCAAGGCGGTTTTGCCTGATCGTGAAGAATTCCCTTACACCCTGCGGATCGTTTCGGAAATTACCGAGTCCAACGGCTCTTCTTCCATGGCTACTGTCTGTGGCGGTTGTATGGCCCTGATGGATGCTGGTGTACCGATCAAAAAACCGGTGGCCGGAGTGGCCATGGGTTTGATTAAAGAAGGTGATAAGATCAGTATCCTGTCTGATATTCTCGGCGACGAGGATCATCTTGGTGATATGGACTTCAAGGTAACCGGCACCGAGGATGGCATTACGGCCCTGCAGATGGATATCAAGATTGATGGTGTCTCCAAAGACATTATGGGTCGGGCGCTTGAACAGGCCAAGGCCGGTCGCCTCCATATTATTGGTAAGATGGTGGAAGTAATCGCAACACCTCGGACGGAACTGCCCGAACATGCTCCTAAAATCTTCAGCTTGCAGATCAATCCCGATAAGATCCGTGATCTGATCGGCCCCGGCGGCAAGGTTATCAAGGGCCTTAGCGCTGAATATGGCGTCAAGATCGATGTCGAGGATTCCGGTAAGGTCAGCATTTTTGCCCCGGACGGTGCGGTTGGTGCTGAAGTTACTGAGGCAATCAAGGGCATTACTGAAGAGGCCGAGATCGGTAAAGTCTATACCGGTACGGTTAAGAAGATCCTTGATTTCGGTGCTTTTGTCGAGATCATGCCAGGTACTGACGGTTTGGTGCATATCTCCGAGCTTGATAATAAACGGGTCGAGAATGTTACCGATGTGCTCAAGGAAGGCGATACGGTCAAAGTCAAAGTCTTGAATGTTGACCAGCGCGGTAAAATTCGTCTTAGTATGAAAGCTCTTTTGGATGACTAGGGTCTAGTCAGATTAAATATAATAGTTTTGCAGAAAGACTAGTTAAATAACAAACCGATCTACGGCGACGTAGGTCGGTTTTTTTTCGCAGTTTCCGTTTTTAGCTGCGACGCGAGCAGGTATGTATCAGAAAACAGTTCTCGACAACTCAATCAGGCTGGTAACCGAACAGCTTCCCTCGCGTTTGGTTTCCATCGGCATCTGGGTTGATGTCGGCTCGCGAGATGAAGATGAACAGAATAACGGCAGCGCCCATTTTGCGGAGCATATGTTTTTTAAGGGTACTCGGCTTCGGAGTGCTCAACAGATATCAAAGGAACTTGACTTGCTGGGCGGCATGTCCAACGCTTTCACCTCTACTGAAAAGACTTGTTATTATATTACCGTCCTTGATGATCGTCTGACCGAGGCGGTTGATCTGCTGGCCGACATCTTCCTTGACTCGGTGTTTGCCCCGGAGGAGATCGAGCGGGAAAAGCAGGTCATTCTCCAGGAAATCGCCATGGTTGAAGATACCCCGGATGATCGGGTCCACGAGCTGTTTTCCGCCTTGTTCTGGCAGGGGCATGGTCTTGCCAATCCGGTGTTGGGTAGTGCCCAGGTCGTTACGGGTCTTGATAGTCGGAGTTTGACCGAGTATGTCCGTGCCAATTATCGGCCGGATCGGTTGGTAATCTCGGCGGCCGGGAATGTTGATCACCAGATCTTTGTCGATCTCTGGCAGGATCGGGTTGGGGGCATCCCGCCAGCTGCGACAACGGCGCCAAGACGTAAGCCCCCACAGCCGGGAAACGTTTCGGCCAGGCAGATAATTAATCGCCCTCTTGAGCAGGCCCACTTGATCATGGGATCCATTGGCCTACCGAATAATTCGGCCGATCGTTACAAGCTTCTGCTCCTGAATACCATTTTAGGGGGTAATATGAGTTCCCGCCTCTTTCAGGAAATCCGTGAGAAGAGGGGCCTTGCCTATTCCATTTTTTCCTATCTTTCGTCTAATTCAGATTGCGGCTATACTGCTATTTATATGGGAGTTGATCCCAAGTTTCTTTCTGAGTCGGTCGGACTTATTGAGGAGGAACTTGGTAAATTACGCATGGCCGGGGTCACAAAATCAGAATTGGCTGGAGCGATTGAGTACGCCAATAGTGGCATTTATCTGGCTGCCGAAAACATGGAAGTTCGGATGACAAGTCTGGCGAAAAACGAGTTCTCGTTTGGCAGATATCTGGCCATAGAAGAACTGACCGGGGCAATTAGTGCGGTTAAGGCGGAGGGGGTCAATGAATTGGCCCAAATACTCTTTGCTGCTGACACTCTTCCCCTGTGTGTTATTGGCCCTGTCTCGGAAATTTGATTGTAAAATCATCAGCACCTCATCTCGGAGTCTTCGCTTATCTAGTCCGTTTTGGCCTTATAGTGATCATTATATTTAATTAAGCAGGAACAGGTGAAAAATGAGTCACCCTTCCCAAGATTTGAACCAAACCCGAGTACCGCTCCGCTTTTGCCGGCTGCGCCCGGCAGAGGATGGAGATCTGGCTTTGCCGGCCTACCATTCAGAGCTGGCTGCCGGGATGGATGTGGGGGCGGCGGTCTCTGGATCGGTTGTTATGCAGCCTGGCGAGATCAGACTTTTTCCTACTGGATTTTCCGTGGCGATTCCACCGGGCTTTGAGATCCAGGTTCGGCCCAGAAGCGGCCTGGCGATTAAATCTGGGATTACCGTGGTCAACGCTCCGGGCACTATTGATGCTGATTATCGCGGTGAGATCATGGTCGGACTGATTAATCTCGGCTCTGAACCGTTTATTGTCAATCGGCATGACCGTATTGGCCAACTGATCTTGGCTCCGGTTTGTACAGCAGCTATTGTCGAGGTAGAGGCGTTGGATCGGACTGCACGTCAGGATGGGGGCTTCGGTCATACCGGGAAATGATGCCGGTGTCTTTGTCAACCAGTCATAATTATTTGATTTAAATTCAGCGAACTTAAAACCGAAATGAAATTTAGTGTTCTGGGTAGTGGCAGTAAGGGCAATGCAACTTATGTTGAAGCCGGTGGTACGCGAATCCTGGTTGATGCCGGATTTTCTGGTATTGAGGTAGAGCGCCGGCTGGCCGATATCGGGATCGATATTAACACCATCTCGGCTTTGTTGGTTACCCATGAGCATGGTGATCATATTCGTGGAATTCAGGTGCTTTCCCGTCGCTATTCTTTGCCGGTTTATGTCAGTAAAGCTACTTTGGCAGCGGCCGGGAAATCTCTGGCAAAGATCGTCGAGTGGCGGCCGATTTCGGCAGGTCAGGTCTTTAAACATCAAGATCTTACGATTCATCCATTCGCCGTCTCCCATGATGCCGTGGCTACTTTGGGTTTTGTGGTCAGCAATAATGGCTGTTCCGTTGGCTATTGTACGGATACCGGGGCCATAACACATTTAATGCGCCACCATCTGGGGGGCTGCAACGGTCTTGTTCTGGAGTGCAATCACGACCTGGAGATGTTGAAAAACGGCGGCTATCCTCCCCACCTGCAGCAGAGGATCCGTTCAAAGTCTGGACATCTGACCAACAGTGATGCTGCCCGCTTTCTAGTTGATCTCATCCATGATGGCCTGGAACATGTGGTTCTGGCCCATATCAGCGAAACCAACAATACCCATGATCTGGCCAGGGCCACAGTGGAGAGACATTTGCAGGAATATGATCTGACCGCCGAGGAACGTTGCCGTTTCACCGTTTCTGTTGCCAGGCAGGACAAGGCAGGGGGGGTGGTCTCTCTGGGCGTTGCTAAAACCAGCAACGCCCAGAACTCTGTTGGGGTTGAGCAAAAAACATAGCAGGTTTTGGTGCTGATAAATCGGCCTGAATCTTGGGGGAGTATCGTAAAGTTGATGGCTCACTTACCCCATAACCTCACCAGAAATGTCGACCGATATATCTCTGACGGTATCAAAATTTAGTCATTTGTGGGTGCTTGTATAAAATATTGTACCTAAGGTCTTTTTTTTAAGAGTCTGCATTATTTTATTAACTGCTAGATATGCCGTGTTTGTTCGGTTGTTTTGGGTGTCTTTAGGTTGTTGGCACGGTCATTGCAAAATTATAAAAACAGTAATCAACAATACTGGTTACATTTCTTTTTTTTCCCCTAAAGGCCGACTCTTTTCCCCCGAAGAGTCGGCCTTTCCTTTTTTTTCTGACGATTCACACAACATTTCAAGCCAACAAGATTCTATTTTATCAATTTTGTGATATGTTTTTCGGGATGCCTATTAAGCGAGATGAAAAATGTCGGGTTGCCTTGCAACATTGTGATGATTACGGGCGCAGTCGTCTCAAGGAGAAAATTGATCAGGCCTGCCGGGCCATAGGTTTTCAGATAAAGACCGGTGTGACGGTGCTGCTCAAGCCGAATCTGGTTGCGGCCGGTAGCGCTCCTCTTCATCTGGCCTGTTCCAGCCCAGAATTTGTATTGGCGGTGGCTGAATGGTGCCTTGACCATGGGGCCCAGGTCAAAGTTGGGGATTCGCCGGCCTTTGGCAGCGGGAAAATGGTCATGCGAACCTGTGGAATGGCGGAGAGCCTGCAGCCTCTCGGTGTGGAGTTGGTCAATTTCAGTCAGTCCCGGCCAATGGAGATGGCTTGTGGGCTGAAGGTACCAATCGCCAGTGAAGTACTGGATTGTGATGTGTTGCTTAATCTGCCCAGGGTCAAGGCCCATAACCAACTATATGTCAGTCTGGCCGTAAAAAATTATTTCGGGGTAGTGGTTGGGTGGCGTAAGGCGCTACATCACGCGGTCAATGGTGATGTTGCGAACCGTTTTGAGGCTTTGCTGCTTGATCTGCCGGGATTGTTTCCTACTGCCTGTTCGTTGCTTGACGGTATAGTTGCCATGCATAGGACTGGTCCCATGAAGGGTGACCCATTTCCTCTGGGGCTTATTGGCGCTTCTTTTGATCCAGTGGCGTTGGATACTGCGGTTATGCGTGTAATCGGGGCGGAGTTTGAGAAAAACCGTTTGTGGATCGAGGGTTGTCGCCGCAAGATGGTGGGAACAGAGCTCGCCAAGATTGAATTTTCTCTAAAGGGTCCGGACGATTTCTTGGCAGAAGGTTTTATCTTGCCCGAACAACTTAAACCGGTAACTTTCCATCCCGGCAGGATGCTGGTTGGCACTTGTCGGCGGTTGGTCGGAATTCTTAAGGAATGACCGTTGATCGTTTTTACTTAGCTATCTTTGTGGTACAATTGAATTTTTGCGCAACCAGCATCATTCCGCTCTTTACAATAGGATCCTAAAAAATTATCGTGGTCTCTTAATAAGTATTATTTATGTTTAACCCTGCCAATATCAGGTGTTTTCTAAAGGAGTTAGAGATGTTTAATTTGCAAGGGAAAGTAGCTCTGGTAACCGGTAGTTCTCGCGGTATCGGTAAGGCCATTGTTTTACGTCTGGCCGAAAACGGCGTAAATATTATCGTTAATTATGTACGGCATCGTCGTGACGCCGAGGAAACTGCCGCCCTGATCGAGAAGAAAGGTGCTCACTGTCTGGTGGTTAAGGCCAATGTCGCCAACGATGATGATGTAAATAAAATGTTTGACTTGATCAAGGAAAAGTATGGGCGACTTGATATCTTGGTCAGCAATGCCGCCTCCGGTGTCTTGAAACCGGTCATGGAACTGAGCAGCCGCCACTGGAACTGGGCAATGGATATCAATGCCCGCTCTTTGCTGACTCTCGCCCAGCAGTCCCTGCCGTTGATGGTCGATGGCGGTCGGATAATTGCAGTTTCCAGTCTTGGTTCGGTTCGGGCCGTTGAGAACTACACAACCGTCGGGGCCTCGAAGGCCGCTCTGGAATCTTTGGTCAGACATCTGGCTGTCGAATTTGGCCCTAAAGGTATCCTGGTTAACACCATTAGTGCCGGTGCCGTTGATACTGAGGCATTGAAGAAGTTTCCCAATCGTGAGGAGATTCTCAGCACTGCCCTGCAGCGAACGCCGGTAGGGCGGCTGACCACCTCCGAGGATGTGGCCGACCTGGCCCTGTTTCTCTGCAGCCCTCTGGCCAACATGATTCATGGGCAGACGGTTGTTGTTGATGGCGGCTACTCCATTCGAGCATAGTTCGCGAAACAATCTTGGTGTATCTGTGTTGTTATACCTGTTCCGCTTGGCCTGGTCACAGCGGAACAGGTTCCGCTCATAGTCTACCCCCCCCTTGACATCCCACCACATTTTTATTTGATCTTTATTAAGACGTTTGGTTTTTATGTTCAAAAACAATGAAAAAATAGTTCTTGCCTCTGGTTCACCTCGGAGGCGTCGCTTCCTGGAAGAGCTGGGCCTCGACTTCACGGTGGTGGTTGCCGATGTTGATGAGTCGCTCCGATCCGGTGAGTTGCCATCTGCTTTCGTCAGTCGTTTGGCCCGGGAGAAAGCGGTATCAGTTGCAGTTGATCATCCTGGTGCCTTGGTGATTGGAGCGGACACTGTGGTGGTTGTTGCTGATGAGATCCTTGGTAAGCCAGTCGATCCGGAAGATGCCCTGGCGATGCTGACCCGACTTGCCGGACAAAGCCATGAGGTGTGGACCGGTTTCGCTATTATCCGGGGCACTTCCGTTGCCGTTACCAGGGAGGTGCGGACTGAAGTGAGATTTGTCAGCGCTGTTACAGATGTTCTTGCCGCTTATGTGGCCAGCGGTGAACCGTTGGATAAGGCCGGGGCCTATGGAATTCAGGGCCTGGGTGGTTTGCTGGTCGAGAGGATCGATGGTTCTTACAGTAATGTGGTTGGGTTGCCGATGGCCGAATTGGTTGAAGAGCTGCTTCGTCTTGATGCGATTGCTCCGGTGAATAAATAATCAAGTTTATGTGCCTTTCGCCAAGCCCAGGGACACGGTCCCTGAGTTTGGCGAAGTGTGATTAGAGCGACTTCGTTGCTATGCTGATAACTTTCAATATTTAGTCGCCGGATCAATAACCTGATATGGATAAAGGGGAAAAATGAAAGCTGATGATTATAAACATGGAATTGTCTGGATGGATTGGCAGCATGCCGATTTAATCAAAGAGTTTCACGCACTTCATGAGGCCTGCGAAAAAGGTGATAGTGCTTTGGCGATTATGAAATCTTCAAAAACTCTGGAGAGATATATTGAAGATCATTTTGGCCTGGAAGAGGCCTATATGATTAAATATGGTTTCCCTGATTTCAAGAGACACCAGCTGGAACATTTGACTTTCAGGCAGAAGTTTAAAGAGTTTCGGGAAACCGGTTTGGATAGGGAGGCTAAAGTCGGATCAGACCTGTTGTTGCTAATGGTGGATTGGATCATGAAACATATTATGGCCACGGATAAAGAGGTTGCTAGATTCCTTGCCCGGAAAGGGGTGAAATAGGTTCCTGGGCGTATTGATGCCCCAACCAAACAGGCAATAGCTCACAAACCGCTCAAAAAGAAATCAATTCTTTCCGCCATTCTGTCCTGGAAAGGTTCGGTGGTAATTTTACCCCCGGTGGGGTCTAGACCTGCCGCCAGGCGGTCACCGGACAGTCCCTCAATCCTGATTAAAGACGTGATCTGCCAATTCCGGCGGAACTCCCTGAAGTTGTCACCTTTAAAAGCGACCGGGCTTTTAACGCAGAAAATAAAGGCGTTCACCTTTGCCTGCCGGTAATCGCGGTGACCCTCGCTGTACCAGTTGCGGCCTGGGGTTAAAAAGGCCAGCAGGGTGGAACCGGCCTCCAGATCGACCTGCGTGAGGGCCTCCCTGATTTTAGGGGACGAGAGTAGCATTGCAAAACTATTTCTCATAAACGCATTACGTCTTTCTTCGGAAGGAGCGGCTTGCAGGGCCGGGCCTTTGACCATCAGCAAGGGAATTTTCACATGGGTGTGGTCGGTGAGTGGATAGTCGCCGGCGATAACCGGCAGAGTGTTCCTGAGCCAGGATTTACCTTTAATGATAATGAGGCCGGACGAAACTGCGATGGTGACCACCAGGCTAAATGAGATGAAAATCCTGAGCCATTCGGGCAGATTTGGGGACTGAAGGCGACGGCCGGCCGCCAAGAGCAGCTCTTCGCCCGGAAACAGAAAATAAGTGGTGGTGCGGTATGTGTCATATTCGCTGCCGAAAATCTCCCGGCAGTGCCTCTCTTCGCCTTTGGCCAGCAAGAAATAGAGCCAGAGCATGATGAAGAAGGCGATAAAGGTAATAAACCGACCCCAGGTCAGGATGATGCCGAGGCCGAAGATGGTCAGGGCAAGATACTGGGGGTGGCGGAACTTCCTGTAGATTCCGGTTTTGATCAAGCCTCTTTTGAATATTTTCCCGGTATATATCTGCACGGCACCTGCCAGAAAAACGAGCAGGCTGATGGTAATCAGAATAAGTCCGAGGGGAAATAAGCTATGGATCGGAAAAACAAAATAAACCAGTTTGGCGGTGTAGGGATTTTTGCTTAATGCTTCGATGTGCATCACCGAGCCGTAGAGAAAGCCGGCAAAGGGCAGCAGCATCCAGATTGGCTCAAGGATAATAAAGAGGGCCCCGAGCCTGAGTATGATGTCAGGTAGCCTTTTTCGGGTTGGTCTTGCGGTGTGATCGGTAAAGTTTTTTCTGGGTTTCGGCCGCATGATGAAATTCTGTTGGCTTGTTACGTGAAGTTATTTCAGGTAACGCGTTTTACTTAGCACCAGACCATGAACACCTTGCCAAGAGAATATGGTTCCGGATACCGCGGCCTGAACTGGTTGTGGGGAGCCATACACAAGAATGTAACGGGCTTTTATGCCCTTTTAGCTAAATGTTATAGTGGCAACCATTATTAGCATTAGCTAAGGAACTCGGCTGGCTGAATGTTGAAAGTTGTCGGGTTCATACTTTTCTCAATCATGTGGATATAACTCCCTGTGGTGGGGTCTTTTTCTGATAAGTTTATCTCGGTTCCCTTGGTATAACCGCCATCTTCATCAGGATGGAGTAGCAGAACCCATGGTCGGGAAATGTCATCGGAAGTTGATCGCTGCGAAACCAGAGCCAATTCTCCTCCGTCAAGTCTGAGCAGAGTCCCTAGCGGATACAAGCCAAGCATATTGATGAATACTTTGAGAAGGATCGGGTCAAACACCGTACCAGATTGTTCGAGCATCATTCCCAGGGCCAGGTCGGCACTGATTGCTTCCTTTCGGTACACCCGTGGGGAGGTCAGAGCGTCATAAACATCAGCTATTGCCAGAATCCGGCCGCAGAGGCTTAGCGGTCTTTTCCAGCCAATTTGAGGATATCCGCTAAGATCATATTTAAGGTGGTGCTCAAATGGTGGCAATAGTAGTCGGCCCTTCTTTTTTATGGAGGAATTAAGCTGCAGAATAATAATACGGGTGCTGTTCAGGGAATGCTGGCGAATCAATTTTAAATCATGGTCATCGAGGGCTGTCGTCTTGTTTAGCAGCTCATGGGGCCAGACGACCTTCCCCAGGTCATGGAACAGGCCACAAAGGCCAAGGCGTTCGATGGTTTCCTTGGGTAGGCCGATACTTTTTCCAATATACATGGCCAGAATAGCAACGTTTACCGAATGGGCAAAAGTATAATCATCGTAGGCCTTTATCGTGCTCATGGCCAGCATCATCGGCTGCTCATTGAGGAGAATCTCCTCAGCCATGGTTTGAACCATACGCACCGTCTTTCTTATGCCAGTGTTTTCATTGGAAGCGAGTTTCTTAGCCACCTCCTGCACCGATTTAAGGGTATATGCGTATACCTTTCTGGGGGCGCGTTTCCTGGTGGCTTCCAGCTTAGCAGTACTTTCCTGTAGAGCAACCTCAGAGGCCTCATTCTCTTCTACTTCTTTAACTGGAGTTACCCATAACAGGTTTTCCGCTGCCAATTGCCCGATGAGCCACTCCATGGGGTTTGCCTGTCGCACAGAGTTGTTTAGAAGCACGGCGAAATTGACCACTTCCGTTAAGGGCGCTTCAGTTGCTGTTGCGTTAATTGTCAAGCCACCTAATCCGCGTTGCTCAAAATATTTCAACAAATTTGACTGGATATGTTCCGCTTGACTTCGGAGAAGTAG
The DNA here is from genome assembly GCA_030673265.1 of Pseudomonadota bacterium. Taxonomy (GTDB): domain Bacteria; phylum Desulfobacterota; class Desulfobulbia; order Desulfobulbales; family JAGXFP01; genus JAGXFP01. Next base: position 13,290 of record DAOVJK010000002.1, read on the forward strand.
TTTTTCATCCTGGAAATAAAAGTGAGTGCTTTCGATCATCAGAAACAAGGAGTTTTGACCGTCAAGAATCTTCGCAAGAGAACGCCGAAAATTTTCTACCCCGGCAGTTACCCGTTTATTGTTTGCCTGGTAGACCTTTGTTGTTCTGACGAGACTGTATATGTCAGCAAGAAATTGCTCTTTGGGTGTTAGGCCGGAATAAGCAGCCTGCTTCTGTTTTTTTTGCGTTATCATTCATGAGTTTTTATGAATTGTATTGTAAATCTGGATTTAACTGCAAAGTTTAAAAACCAATTGCTTAGAAATTACTCAATTTATGGAGGGCTTTTTGAGCTTCAGTCCTCACCTTCGGTATTTTATGACCAGCAGCCTTTTGGAGAAAAAGTACAGCTATCCGTTTATTTTCAACATTATTGACAACTCTCAGCAATCTTAAGCCTAGATCTTCTACGGGGGTTAGAAGGAGAGAATCCAGAACGTTCATGTTTCTGGTCGCAAAGGAGGCAATTATCTCGACCATTAGAGATCTGGCATTTGGTTTGGAGATTTCATCGAGAGTGGCTGTAAAAGTTTCTGCTGCCTTCGGGGGTAGGAAACGCAGGAAATTTGTGAAATCTTTGAGCAAATCCGGCCCCAGGGTAGATGTCTCCTGCCAGATTGGTATGAGGGGGGATAGCATCTCAGGCTTGCTGATATCTTCATAAAACTTCTTCCATAATAGTTTCGGCCACTCTATTATGTCATTATGTTTCTCCTGAATCTTCTGGAGATTGCCTAGCAGGTAGCAAGAAGTGGCGAACTTTCTGGAAACCAGGCTGTTCTTTAATTCTTCTTTGAGGTGGTTCATTATTGTTTCAGCGGTTTTTTGCTCCTGTTCTACGTTGAGAATATGCAGCATCAGGCCAATAATGTCTTCCCTACTATCCTGTTCGACGCATTTTTTGATATCCTGCTCGAGGACGGTTTTCTCAATTGGATCCAACTGATAGAGATTCTTGCCAGATTCAATAAGGGCAACACTGAGAGCTTGGGGTTGCTCTTTATTCTCCTCTGGTCGGAGGGATCTTCTTCTGCGCTCCTGTTTGGTAGTCGTCTCGGTTTCCTGTTGCTCATCAGAATCTTCTGCTCCTTTCCCCGTGATGTCAAAAGCAGAAAAATCCAGAACAGGTTCCTCTTCCCAGAAGTTATCACTAGCTCGATAAAAGACATGGGACAGATCAAGGTGCCAGAGGGCCGAGACAAAATCCTCTTCGTGTTCGTCAGGCGTTTCCCTGAAGGTCTGGAATATTTGTAGGAGAGATTTTAGTTCTTCCTCACTCAAGCCTTTTTCAAACTCTAGCCATCTAAGGCCGTCTCGATACATGATGTAAATTGGATTCTCATCATGTGTCGGGCCGTCATGAATGGGATAGTCATTATAAAGGATCCTTGTTTTGTCAAATTGAAGACAGAGATCGTCGAACCGATTCATGAATCCTGTAATGGATCGATGAACACCGGCCAGCATGTTGATCGTGGTGGCATGATTGGGGGGGAATAGTCCGAAATTCCTTAAAGCTGCGACAAGAGTTTTTACGGTTTTCTCGGCTGCAGATACTTCAGCGGGCTTCACGAAACCTGGTAAGTCTTCGGGTCTTATGTCTCTTGAATCCACCATTTGTAGTTTATGGTTCCTGGCAGCAAAGATTAATAATGGAGATATGTTGAGCACATGTTGTCAAGATACCTATTCTCAGTCAAATAAACAATTCTTTTAGCCATGATCGTTGTCAGCAACGATCAATGTGGCGATGTGAAATTTTAAAACTGGTATTTGGCCCTAGCTTTGCCCTTTCGCCTATTTCGCATTTGCACTGGAGGCATCCTGCTTTAGAAGACGGTCAATAAACTAAACGCCACCTAATATCTGTTCGGTCGGTCTTGAATGAATGAGTTAATCGAAAATAGATTAAACGTTGATGCTGAAATAAATAGATGGCTTCCTGGCTATGTGATATTTTGTGAGTCAGCAAATTCATCAGGCCAGCTTTGTCACTTGATACCACTGAAGATGGTCTCATTGATTATATGGGGATATTCCTAAGGGGCTTAATATCGGCTTCCTTTAGTAAAGGCGTTGTTTCTTACTGAGTTTAGTAATGGTTTGATAAACAATTTGGCTGTATAATATGGTGCCGGTTCGGGAGTGTTGGGGGTTAGTCTTATTAATACCAAATTAGGGGTTGAAATATGGGGATTTCTGCGATTGTTTTTCTGGCCATAATCGGTTTGTTGGTTGTCTTTGGGATTAATATCTTTAATACCCTGGTAAGGCTTCGTAATCGTTATAAAAACGCTTTTGCTCAGATCGAGGTCCAATTAAAGCGTCGTTATGATCTGATCCCCAACCTGGTTGAGACCGCCAAGGCCTATATGAAGCATGAGAGTGAGACCCTCGAAAATGTGATCGCTGCCCGAAATGCAGCTTCTCAAGGACTGGCAGCAGCTGCTGCGGATCCCGGGAATAGTGCCGCCCTGCAGGGCCTGATTGGTGCCGAGGGTGCCCTGGCCGGGGCCATGAGCAGGTTTAATGTAGTGATGGAGGCCTATCCAGATCTCAAGGCCAATCAGAACATGATGCAGGTGAGCGAGGAGCTGACCAGTACTGAAAACAAAGTGGCCTTTTCCCGTCAGGCTTTTAACGACCAGGTCATGGCCTATAACACCTACAAACAGAGCTTCCCGTCGGTGATGCTGGCCGGGGCCTTCGGTCATGGTCAGGATGCGGCCCTGCTTGAATTTGAAGATAGTGCCCAGATCCAGGCAGCCCCCAAGGTTTCATTCTAGGAGGTATGGTAGGCGATGGATTTTTTCAGCGCACAGGACCAAGCCCGCCGCAATACCGGCCGACTGATCCTTCTTTTTACGCTGGCAGTGGTCTCGCTGATCGTGATGGCTAATCTGCTGGTGCTGGTGGTGTTCGGCTATTTGCAGAGCCAGGCACCGGTGTCTGCCTCGGAGCTGCAGTCTCTTGACTGGCAGGTCTTTGTTGTGGTCGGATGCGGGGTGCTCGTGGTGATCGGTCTGGGCAGCCTCTACAAGATCATGGCCCTGTCCGGGGGTGGCGCTTCAATCGCCGAGATGATGGGCGGCCAGTTGATTGTTGACGGTACCGGCGACTCCGACCGGCAGAAGATTCTGAACGTGGTTGAGGAAATGGCGATCGCCTCCGGCTCGCCGGTGCCACCGGTCTACCTCCTTGATGAGGAGGGGATTAACGCCTTCGCCGCCGGTTATGCGCCTGGCGACGCCGTGATCGGGGTGACCAGAGGGGCCATCAACAAGCTCTCCCGGGACGAGTTGCAGGGAGTTGTTGCCCATGAGTTCAGCCATATTCTTAATGGTGATATGCGCCTTAATATCAAGCTGATCGGCATTCTACACGGCATCCTCCTTCTGGGCCTGATCGGTTACCATATCCTTCGGGCCTCGGCTTTCTCCCGCAGTTCGGGGAAAGGGGGGGGCGGGGCGCTGGCCTTCGGCCTGGGCCTGGTGGGGATCGGCTTTGCCGGCACCTTCTTCGGTAATCTGATCAAGGCTGCAGTCAGTCGCCAGCGGGAGTTCCTCGCTGATGCCTCGGCAGTCCAGTTTACCAGGAACCCGGACGGTATTGGCGGCGCCCTGCAAAGGATCGGCGCCGACAGCGTCGGCTCCGTTTTGGAGAATACCGCCAGCGCCGAGATCAGTCATGCCCTGTTCAGTCAGGGCTTTACCTCTTTCTTCGGTGGCCTTTTTGCCACCCACCCACCTTTGGCAGAGCGCATCAAAAAGATCAGCCCAGACTGGGATGGTAAGTTCGAAATAGCAAAAAGTTCATCGCGTCAGAGGCCGGCCGTAGCTGGCCAGGTCAGAGAGGGGGGCGGCCAGCAGCAGTCGGCCGCCATGCTGGCCGGAATGGCGGCGGCTACGGGCAGAGAGGCGGCCTTTGCCCATATCGGTCGACCCTCCGAAGCCCATCTGGGCTATGCCCGCGAACTTATCGACGAATTGCCAGGGGTGCTGAGAAGGGCTGTTCGTGAGCCTTTTGTTGCCAGGGCGGTAATCTATTGTCTGGTCCTTGATGATGACGAGTATATGTGCCGTCGCCAGCTTGACCATCTTGCCAAAGTTGCCGATACCGGGGTCTACGATGAAACCAACAGGTTGATGAGCATGGTCAGGGGCCTGAAGACTGAATTTCGATTACCTCTGGTGGATATGGCTTTGCCGGCATTGCGCCAGTTGTCGAAAAGTCAGTACGCCTTGTTTAAGGAAAACCTCAAGGTCCTGATTGAGGCCGATGGCAAATTAGGTCTGTTTGAGTGGACCCTGCAAAAGATCGTTAACCATCATCTTGATGAGGCGTTTGGCGTTAAATCCAGGACTGCCCGTAAATCAACAACATTGCAGCGCTCCCGACAGGCTTGTTCGGTGCTGTTGTCTCTTCTGATTTATGCCAACCGGCATGAAGGTTTGACCGAGCAGGAGGTGTTTGGTGGTGCCGGTCAGGAACTTGGGGGCCTGGAGGTGCAGTTGTTAGATCGGGGAATGCTCTCGTTCAGTCGCTTGGATAAGGCCATTGATGAGCTTGCCGGTTTGAAGCCTTTGGCAAAGTCTAAACTGGTTAAGGCCTGCGCGGCTTGTGTTATGGCCGACAAAAAAATTACTCCCGTTGAAGCGGAACTGCTCCGTACCATTGCCGATACCCTGGAGTGCCCGATGCCACCGTTGGTTGTCGGCTAAGTTCAGGAGAATGCTTCAGAAAAGCAATCAGGCAAAGGAGTCTGCCACTCTGACGAGAATTTCCTACTGGCTCATGCCGGCTGCCGGAGAGCGGGGCCGTTTCGTCAGTCTTATCACCCGGCTGGCCGGGGAGTTTGGTGGGCCACCTTTTGCGCCGCATCTTACGGTCTACAGCGGCCCCGCTGACGGCAGTGACGATCCTGGCCGGATTGTAAAAGAGGCGGTCAGTCATGGCGGCGAGCTGCTGTTACGGTGTACTGGCCTGGAATTTTCCGAAAAGTTCACCAAGGCCTGCTTTCTGGGTTTTGCACCGGAACCCCGGCTCAACCGGTTGTCTGAAGCGCTTCGGGAAAACTCTTGTCATTCGGAAAGTTATCAGCTCAAGCCTCATTTGAGCCTTTTTTATGGTGATTTGACCCGGCAGGATCGGGAGCGGATCCGGAATCTGGTTGAGATTCCGGGAACTGTCCGGTTTGACGGGTTGACGGCGATGGCCACCTCGGCCGCAGTTAGGACAGGTAAAGATGTTGAGAGCTGGAGCCAACTTGCTGGGCCTCCTTCCCCGCAGCTTTTTCCCTGCTGAAAAGATGGCCTTTATCCGATAAAAATATTACAGGATGGCTGATGGAAAATTTTATCATCACTATGACCTATCTTTTGCTGGGGGTAATTTTGAAGCGGCTTCCCCGTTTCCCGGAAAATACCGGTAATGTCCTTAGCATGTTCGTCATTTATGTGTCGTTGCCCGCCTTGGTTCTACTGAAGATCCCCGAACTGGAGTTTTCAAGCGAACTGCTGGTTCCTGCCCTGATGCCTTGGGGGATGCTGCTTATCACCAGTCTGGCGATCCTGATCCTGGCCCGGTTCTTTAACTGGAGTCGGTCGATAACCGGCAGCCTTCTCCTGCTGGTTCCCCTGGGCAACACTTCCTTTTTAGGGATCCCCATGGTTAATGCCTTTTTCGGCGAACAGGCAATCTCTTACGCGGTGATTTATGACCAGTTGGGTTCTTTCCTGGCCTTGGCGACTTATGGCACTGTAGTGATTGCCGTTTACGGTGGCGGGGATGATAAACCGAGCTGGCAGGATGTTGCGCGGAAGATCGTCACCTTCCCGCCCTTTATCTCGCTGTTTCTGGCGGTGGCCCTCCAATCAATGACATATCCACCGGTAGTGATGACGATCCTTAAGTCGTTAAGTGGGACCCTGGTGCCGGTGGTGATGATTGCTGTCGGTTTTCAACTGACCATCAGGATCAGCCGGGAGGCTCTTGGTCCTCTTGGTTTTGGGCTGACCCTGAAACTGGTGGCAGCGCCGTTGATCGCACTGGCTACCTGCCGATTTTTCGGTCTGGAAGGGGAGGCGGTAAGGGTTTCGATCTTCGAGGCCGGTATGCCGCCGATGGTTTCGGCCGGGGCTCTGGCTATTCTGGCCGGGTTGTCTCCGGCCTTGACTGCCGCCCTGGTCGGGCTGGGTATTATCTTGAGTTTTGTGACCCTACCGACCCTTTTTTACCTATTATGACCGATGACTTTGGCTGGATAATTAGCCCGTATATTTCAGGAGTATTTTTGAAAAGTCATTTTAACTGATGGTACTTGTTCGTTAAACCTTTGGTTTGCTGTGGAATATCAAGATCACAGTTTGTACCAAATGGAATACATGGTTTGTTTTTCAGATAGCGCAGACTTCGAAACCACTTACCCTGCGGGCCAGCTGATATATCCGTATAGCCTGCTGTATAAGGCTTTCAGCATTAAAGTATCGGAGTCTCCCTCTGGTCGCTTACCTGCTGAAAACATCATACGGTGCCTATCGAGCGTTTCGCAATCGGGTATCTCGATTGGTGAAATATGCGGGCTAGATTGAAAGCCGCCGACCTTGTTCTACTATAGAGATTTGGAGGGCACCCTCAGGTTGATAATCAATGCTGGTACCCTATCCTGAATCTCCAATTTTTTGCACTCACATCGGTCAAAAAAATAGCCATTCTCTGACCTTTCTTTGCCTGTTGATAAACTGAATTTTCAGGTCCATCATGAATAAAGAGAAGTTCAAAGTACGGTTTTGGACAAACCACAAAGAGCAAGCCTTCTCTACCTGATTTTTCTTATCACAATGCGGCTTGCCAGGTGAGGACGCGAGACTACCGGCCTAAGTCTCCTGGTTCTGGTGAGGGGGTACGGCAGCGGGGTTGCCGAATGGTTATTTCAGGTTCGGTATTGTTCAACTTTTTTTTCGGAGGTTCCAAAATGTCAGGTACCATCTTTTCTAACCGTTCACCGAAAACACTCATTGCCCTTCTGTTTATCGCCCTGCTTGGTCTTGCAGGCTCAGCATGGGCCGCTCAAAACGTAACCATCAGCTGGGATCCGCCCTCTTCGGGAGATCCGGTCTCGGCCTATCAGCTGTATCAGGACGATCTACTGCTCTGTGAAACCCTTGATCCTGCTGCCCGGGCGATAACCTGCCCGGCAGTGCTTGAGGGAAGCAGCGTCTTTACTGTGGTCGCTGTTTATGGGGATGGCGGAGAAGTGGTCCCGCACATCAAAAATATCACACTGTCATGGTCAGCACCTGCGTCGGCAGAGTTAGTTGCTTCATTCAGGGTCTCGTATGACGGAGCAACCCTCTGTGAAACTTTCGATGGTGCCGCGCGTGAAATCACCTGTCCCGTGACCTTGGCTGCAGGGAAAAATGAGTTCACGGTCACAGCGATTTATGCCTCTGCAACTGAAACGACTCCAACAGAACCGCTGCCGGGTGACGTCGCAACGGTCAGCCCCGAACCAGGCGTGACAGAACCTGACAGTACCGAACCAGTCGCAACAGAACCTGTCAGCACAACAACCAGTCTTGCGACGGATCCTGTTGTCATCGTCAATCAGGTCCCGACTGTTTCCGCCATCGTGACCTCGGTGGAAGAGGATGGCATGGTCAATGGCACCCTGGCCGGAATCGATGCCGACGGCGATGCTTTGAGCTACAAGATTATGAGCCTGCCGGCCGGGGGACAGGTTGAACTGCTCAGTATGGCCACCGGTGAATTCCGCTACATGCCAAGTCCTGATGTGACCGGGCAAGATTCTTTCCTCTATTCCGTCAGCGATGGTAAAGATGTTTCAACCAGTGCGGTCGTAACCATCAATATCCTGCCGGTCAATGATCCTCCCATTGCCAATGCCGGACCTGATCAGGTGGCAAACAAAGTGGAGACCGTCGCCCTTGATGCGACAAACTCCTATGATATTGACGATGTATTACTGACCTTTTTGTGGACTCAGCTGGACGGCCCTACCGTAAGTCTCTCTGATCCGGCTGCCATTCAACCCCAGTTTGCGGCCATTGGTATCGGCATGGACAGTGTGACTCTGACTTTCCAGCTTACGGTGACCGACGCCCAAGGTCTTGAAGCAACCGATGTTTCCAGTGTCAATGTTGTCTGGGTGAATGAGCCCCCGGTTGCCATTGCCGGTGAAGACCAAGTAGCCCTCGAGGGTGATCTGGTCGTTCTGGACGCCTCTGGCTCAACGGATAGCGGTGACAGGATTGCGGCCTATTCATGGCTCCAGCTTTCCGGTCCTGAAATGATACTTTCCGACAGCACAGCCATGAAGCCGAGCTTTAGCGCTCCGGATGTCGGTCTGGCGGGAGCAAGCATGACCTATGAAGTGACAGTCACCGATTTTGGAGGGCTCTATACCAAGGACACAGTTATTATCAATGTTTCCTGGGTGAACACCCCGCCGGTGGCGGATGCGGGAGTAGACCAGGTCGTCTCTGCCGGGGATATCGTGACTCTGGATGGATCACTCTCTTCTGATGAGGATGACGGCATTGCCATGATCCAGTGGTCACAGAAAACAGGGATGCCGGTAACACTCTCCGATCCGATAGCCCTGCGGCCCGAATTTAAAACCCCTGCGGATATCACTGAGCCGGTGACTCTTGTATTTGAACTGATAACCACGGACCACAGCGGTCTGCAGCATACAGACAGCTGCATTATTGAGGTCCTCCCCGTGCAGCAGGCTATTGCTGGTGATGTGGATGGCGATGGCGACCGTGATCGGCAGGACCTGGAAATGTTGAGAAGTGTCTTAGGCACCTGCGTTGGTGAAAGTGGTTATCTTGAGAGTGCCGATCTGGATGGAGATACATGTATAACAACAGTGGACTCCTGGCTTTGGTACCGATTATAGAAAATTCTAATCTTTACACTCTTGGAGGATAATTCTTCGCGGACAAGCTGTTTTTTTGTTGTTCTACCGGGTTGTTTCTCACCCGGTAGCAGGCAGAGTTTCCCCCCCTCTTTTTTTGATACTAGGCGAATTTTTTGACAGCGGTCAGTTCCGTTTCGATTGTGTACCTGTTTCCCCAGCCATAGAAATTCTGGATGGACAATTTGCCGACCATGGGGGGGAGCAGACGGCCGATCCAGTGTCCTCCTGGCGCACGGTCATCGGTGAAAGAGAGGACTTTTCCCGTAAATTGGCTGAAAATTGGCTCCAGTGATTCGCAGGAAAGATGAAGGCTGCTGTCCGTAATCAGAAACTTCAGAATGTATTCCCCTGGTTTGTCCAGGGGAACTGTTTGCAACTGGATAACAACAAGGCTTTTTTCTAGGGTATTAAGAAAAAGGTGGTCAGCCAAAGCATTAATCAACTCACTGAAGGCTCTCGTATGTCCGCAAAAAAAACGGGGCGAAGCCTGGTCTATTGAGACGTCGTAGAAAAAGCCGTTTTGCAGGGCACGACGGTTGACTCTCTCCTCAAACTCAGCAATCAGCTCCCACAGGTCGAAAATGTCTCTCTGTGTCTTGCTGGTTTCGCAGGCTTCCGGCTGGGTGGATGATGGCTTTTGTCTCTGTTCGCAACAAGGCCTGATGGTGGCTGTCATAGTACCTTTTCCTCCGGTAGTAGTTGTGGGCCTGGGTGAAATAATAACTGATTTTTTGGCGGGGATTGTTGCTTGCTCCCACAAAACAGACATTGTGCCTGCCCAGTCCTTCGCTCTTGTTGATAATAACGGTTGTGAAATTTGCTTTGTTTAGGCGTCGGTTCTGAAGAGGTGACCTCTTTTAAGCCAGTACGCGCAAGTTTACGAATTTTTATAGTAGTTGTAGGTTTATGGCACAAGGAGGGATTAATGGTCAACGATTGGTACAGAACCTGACCACTATGATTGGGGCTCCTTGTCTTGCATGGTGGCAGGCTCGACTTCTGGGTGCAATTTCCCCTGACATGGATGTGCCTCCTTTTGTTGCTCAGCAACCAGATTCGTAATTTTTTAAATATATCGATTTTGTGAAGCAGAAATAATTCATGGATAATCCAAATCTTGTCTTTAACAATCTCGCAACGGGTAATCTTTTTTGAAGGAAAACTAGATAAGGCGCTATGCTTCTGATATTGTGGATAATAACCTATAGCAGTGCCACATAATACATAGATTCCTGCAGAATTTTTTTTGTGCGGAGGGGAAAGAGTCAGGTGTGCTGATGAAGAATAATAATCGGGTATTACTGGTTGATGATGACGAGTTAATCCGCAAAGGTCTCAAAGAGCTTATAGAGCCGGAGGGCTATGCGGTAACGATGGCAGCGGATGGCGAGGAGGCGCTTGCGAAATTCCGGGAGCAGTATTTTGGTATTATTATTCTGGATCTGGTTCTCCCTGATATTGACGGGATTGAGCTTCTCAATAGGTTCAAGGCCGAACAGCCCCATGTCGGTGTGATCATTATTACCGGACATGCCGATGTGCTGACCTATATTGAAGCATTACAGAACGGTGCCGACGATTATCTTTTGAAACCGTTTGACAGCAAAAAACTTTTGGTGCGAATCGGCAATTGTTTCGAGAAAAAAAGGCATGAGCGAATATTACGGTTACATGAAGAGGTCTTGGCCGTGGGCAGCGATCTTGTCGCCTTAATCAGTCCTGGGCGTAAGATTTTGTTTGTCAACGGTTCTTTCGAACGCGTCATGCAGTGCGACCCGGGGGACATCCATAGCCTGTCACTTTCCGATCTCTTTGGGAAGGATCTGTATAACCAGACAGTGAGAAAGGCGCTTACTGATTGTTTTAGTGGCGCCAAAAGCCAGCATCAGGATTCATTTGCCGGGCAGGATGGCTCCTCCCGATTTTACCACTTTTCCTACTCGCCGGTTGCTGAATCCGATGGCATGGTTTCAGCCGTTGTCCTCTCCATGAGGGACCTGACGGAATACAACGCAGTTGTGCAGCAATTGCGGAAGAGTGAGGAGCGGCTGCATCTGGCCTTGGACATCTCCTCGGACGGGGTGTGGGACCGCAATGTGGTGACCGGGGAAACCGTCTACGGTGAAAACTGGGCCAGGCTTGTAGGATACACCCTTGACGAGCTGAAACAGGAAAATATCAAATTTACCGATCTTCTCCATCCGGAAGAGCGGGGAGAGGTGCTGGCTCTGGCGGCAGAACATTTTCAGGGCAAGACGGAGCGGTATGTCGCAGAGTTCCGGTTGCGGACCAACGAGGGGAGCTGGCGGTGGATCCTGGCCAGGGGACAGGTGGTGGAGAGAGACGAACAGGGAGGGCCTCTCCGTTTCATGGGGACCCACACCGATATAACCAAGCAGAAGGAGGCAGAACTGCGGTTGTTTGCGTTTGCGGAACATCTGGAGGAGTTGGTTGCAAGCCGCACCAAACAGCTGGCTTTGAAAACCGAAAATCTCGAACAGGCCAACGTCGCTTTGACGGTCCTCTTGAAAAAGCGGGATCAAGACAAAAAGGAGCTTGAAGAGCAGATGCTCTCCAATGTCAAGGTGCTTAGTTCTCCCTATCTGGAAAAGCTGAAAAAGAGCAAATTGACCGCTAGACAGGAGGGCTATCTGAATATCCTTGAAACAAATCTGAGTAATGTCATTTCCCCGTTTCTGCATCGCCTCACGGCCCATCATCTTCGCTACACTCCGACGGAGATTCAGGTGGCCAATATGATCAAGGACGGCAAGACCTCGAAAGAGGTTGCCGAGATCATGAACCTTTCGCCGGAAACGGTCAGCAATCATCGGAAACACATCAGGAAGAAAAGCGGTATATCAAATAAGAAGGTCAATCTGCGGACGGCTTTGTTGTCCTTAGCGGATTCTCAAGAGGGTCATTTATAAGTTGCAGGCGCAGGCTATCGCCTCAATATAGTACTAGGCGTACACCGTTAAAGATTTGTCAGTCCACCAACTCGTTGAGATCAAAAAGAGTCGACCGCATCAAGATTCTCCCGTTCGTGAAAACGACCGCAATCAATTTTCTGCCATTCTGCTATTCAATCTGGGCAATTATTTCATCTGCCATCTCAGGGCATAGTATCCTGAGACAGTCAGTGCAATAACAATTTAAAGTCTTTAACCTGCCCCAAGAAGGGATTTTAGAGAGAAAAAGATATTCGTAACCAATCGAGAACAGGGTGCAATCTCAATGTTGAAAACGGTCAATATTGGAAGCTGATTGACACCCTTGATACTTCTAACCATAACCGATGCAATGGGGCGTGGTATATGGTATTGTTTGCGAATTGCTATGAAGTAGAACAAGTTGACTCACATAGTGCTGGCCATTCTGGCTTGTACCGTGATGACCATCTCATTCAGATTCGAGAGCAGGAACTGGCCAAGGGGGGGAGGGCAACAGAAACGACCTGGGCGGCGATATAATGGTCCACGGCAGCAATGTTTCCATTGGTTGTCTGGCCATGGCTGCTGAGGCTGTTGAGGATGCGGCTGACACGGGACTGGACAATATTTCCGTTATTTTATCCCCGGTGGATTCTAGAAGCAAAGAACTTCCGGAAGCAATCGAAGTATTGCCAGACTGGATCCCTGAACTTTATGAAATAATTGAAGCTGAATTGACTCAGTTGATATAGCTGGTAGAGGTTGTTTGTGTCGCAAATGTGTATCGCTATCATCAAGAAAAATGGTCACCCTGTGATGTGGCAATTTACCTGGTTCGGCGTTACAGTTTAGATACCCTTGCCAGGGTCGGCAACCATTTGGGAACAGTTAGTTTCCTTACGGTAAGCGGGGTTGGCGAGCGGATTAAAGCCCGGAAAGATAAAGATCCATTACGGCAAAAGTACCTGGAAAAGATAGGAAGAGAACTCACCAAGAGTCATCGGTAGACTTGAGCCTTTTTCATTTTTAAAGGCTTTCACCCAGAAAAGGACACCGCCCTTGAAAATTATATCCATAGTCATGGTGCTGGCAGGCATTGTCCTGCTTGCTTTTTCTCTCAAGCCCACCAGAAAGATCTGTCGCAGAAAACATCAGCTCTACACTTCCTGGAAATTTCTCGCCGTCCTGATCCTCTTCTTTATTGTCGGTTATATTCTTTTTCTCAAGATTGTGCTGGAGGCCCCGGCCTCCAACCTGGAGATGATTGTGGCCACCATCCTCTTTAGCGGTGCTGTTTTTGTCATCATGGTGGTGCGGCTGAGCCTGACCTCCATCAGGGTCAGTGAGCATTTAGCCGCTCTCGAACGGCACCGGGCCCTGCATGACGAACTGACCGAGCTGCCGAACCGTGTTCTGGTTGAGGAGCGGCTCGATCATGGGCTGAAGCTTGCCAAACGTCACGGTAATTCCCTGGCCTTCCTCCTCATGGATCTGGTTCGTTTTAAGGAGATTAACGACTCTCTGGGCCATTTTTACGGCGATTATGTCCTCCAGGAGGTTGCCCATCGGATGGGGGCGGTGGTGCGGGAATCTGATACGCTGGCCCGATTCGGTGGCGATGAATTTGCCCTGGTGGTGCTTGACACCAGCCCGGAACAGGCAGTAATGATCAGCATGAAGATTGCCGACGCCATTGATCAGCCTTTCATGATTGAGGGGCATAGCCTCAAGGTGGGTATCAGTATCGGCATTGCCATGTACCCCGACCATGGCGCCGACAGTGATACCCTGGTGCAGCGGGCCGATGTCGCTATGTATGAGGCCAAACGTAACGAGGTTATCTATGCCGTCTTTAAACATGAACAGCACCGGACAACCTTTAACCGCCTGGTCTTGATCGGCGAGCTCCGTGATGCCATCAACAACAATGACCTGTTTCTCTGCTATCAGCCGAAAATTTCCATTCAGGATAAGGCCTTGGTTGGCGTTGAGGCCTTGGCCCGCTGGCAGCACCCGGAGCGGGGACTCATCGGGCCGGATGATTTTGTTGCTCTTGTCGAACAGGCCGGACTTTGTAAACCCTTCACCAATCTGATTCTTGACAAGGCTTTGGGGCAATGCGCCAAATGGCAGCAGGCTGGCTACCACATCCCTGTCTCGGTGAATTTGTCGATCAAAAACCTCCATGACCTAGACTTTCCCGACGATGTCGACATCCTCCTGCACAAGTGGCAGGTGAAGCCGGAAATGCTACTCCTTGAGATCACTGAAAGTTCTATCGTCGTGGACCAGGAGCGGGTTGTCAAGGTCATTACCGAGCTAAGAAAGATGGGCCTGCAGCTCTCCATCGATGATTTTGGTACCGGTTATTCTTCTATAGTCTACCTGAAAAAATTCCCGGCCCAGGAGATCAAGATCGACAAGTCTTTTATCACTGACATGCTCCAGAATGAGGATAATGCGGTGATCGTCAAATCCACCATTGAGATGGTTCATAACATCGGCCGTAAGGTGGTGGCGGAAGGTGTTGAGGATGAAGATACCATGCAGTTCCTTGTTGAATTGGGCTGTGACATTATCCAGGGTTTTCATCTCTGCCGGCCTCTGCCGGACAATGAGCTCCAGCAGTGGCTCGATACCACCGACTGGTCTGTTAAAAAACAATAATTTTCCAGAAAAGAACGAGAGGTCACCTTCCTTAATTATTGTCAACCGGTTA
>DAOVJK010000094.1 GCA_030673265.1 Pseudomonadota bacterium
ACCTTGGAGATATCGATATCCATACGGCTTTATCCAGGTTTTAATGTTACCATTCGTCTCTTACAATTCAGACAAAAGGCTTGATAGTCTCACAAAAAACACCCAGGGGGGGGAGCGAGACCTTCTAAAGCTCTAATATTACAGGTAGCGGAGACTCCGGGGAATAGTGTATTTTGAAGTCTGCGCTTAGCTGCAACGCAATCTTACTTGACACTTTACCCTGTTTGATTACACAAATGCAATTGATCCGGCAGGTGTCGACTTAAAATCTCTACATAAATATTGGCAACGATGACCACATTCAAAAGCAGAGACGATTCGGTTCAGCTTGTCAAAGAAGCCGCCGATATTGTCGAGATAATCGGAGAACATGTTGACCTTAAAAAGGCCGGCAGCAACTACAAGGGACGCTGCCCCTTCCATAGCGAGAAAACCCCTTCTTTTTCGGTAAACCGGGCCAGGGGTTCGTTCCACTGCTTCGGCTGCAACGAGGGTGGTGATGTTTTCTCTTTCTACATGAAATACCACAACGCAACCTTTCCTGAAGCATTAAAAGGCCTGGCCAAGCGTTACGGGGTGGTCCTGCCGGAAAAACCACTCTCCCACGAAGACCAGGCCCGGGCCAAGCTCCGAACCGGACTCTACGAGGTGCTGGAAAAAAGCACCGCACTTTTCCATGAAATTTTACTGCACGACCCGAAGGGCGCCAAGGCCCGTGAATATTTGGCGGCACGGAAAATACCGGATGAAATTATCCGCAAATTCAGGCTGGGCTACGCTCCCGACAGCTGGGACTACCTGACCGGTAAGTTCACCAAGACTACGCAACAACAACTCGCCTCTGAAGTGGGGCTGATCGTCAAAAATGACCGGGGCGGCTTTTACGACCGCTTTCGTGACCGTCTGCTCTGCCCGATTACCGACATGACCGGCCAGGTTGCCGGATTCAGCGGTCGGATCCTCGGCGATGGCCAACCCAAATACATGAATTCCCCGGAAAGTCTGGTTTACGATAAGGGCCGGTTGCTGTTCGGACTCTTTCAGAATCGGGATTCGATCCGCAAACGCGGCCTCTGTATACTGGTCGAAGGCAATTTCGATCTGCTGGCCCTGGCGGCCTACGGCCTTGATTACGGGGCCGCTCCTTTGGGGACAGCCCTGACCAAAGCCCAGGTCCGCGCTCTGAAAGGCTACGCCCAGGAGGTGATCATCCTCTTCGATGGTGATGCGGCCGGGTTAAAAGCGGCCATGCGGGCGGTACCGATCTTTCTGACCGAACAAGTTGAAGCTAAGATCTGCACCCTGCCTAAAAGCCATGACCCGGACACCTTCCTCCAGGAATATAGTTCTGAAGTTCTTGAACTGGAACTGCAAAAGGCCGTTTCCCTTCCTGAATTTCTCTTTAAGCAGTTAGCTGAAAAACATGGCCTGGGCTTGGAAGGCAAGGCGAAGATCGCCGCCGAGTTACACAATCTGGCCAAAGAACTTGGCGACAACCAGCTACAAAAAACTGTCTTCATTGCCCATTTCAGTCAGAAACTGGGCATCCCCATTGATCAGTTGGAAAAATCCAGCCCACCGGCGCCACAACCCAAGCAAAATCAAGAACAGCCCGAACGTCAAAACGATCCGAAATATCTACCTCTAAAGCAAAAACAATTACTCGAATTTTTAATTATTTTCCCAGAATACTTGCAAAAATTCATGGAAGCTGGCATTGAGGATGTAGTCGTTAGTGATGTGGGGGGAAATATATTAAAGCATTTACAGGAATTTACCCGGGGGGGAGACGGTAGCCTCGACCAGCTTTTAGATCTGGCTGAGGGTCCGGAAAAATCCTTTATATCACGACTACTCGTAAATTCCCCCTCTTATTCCGACGAAGACCGGGAAGAAATAGCCGCCGAAAAAATGGCTTGGCTGAAAAAAAATCGCTATACAGATCTTAAAGAGGCTTTGACCAGGCAGATCAAGGCCGCCCAGCAATCCGGGGATACCGAACTTTGCATGGAATTGATCGCCAAAAAAATCGACTTGAACAAAAACACAAACTGAAAATTAAACCACTGAGCAACACTTCATAAAAGTGAAAGAGGTTCAATGAGAAGCAGCAAATCAAAAAGTAATGGAAAGAATCTCGACCACTCCCATGCCAGCTCCAACCTTATCGTCGGCAAAGATTCCGAACCAGACGACAACTCCCTGGAAGAAGAGGCTATCGATGAGTTGACTGCCATTCTTGGCGATGAAGCGGCAGCTGTCGGCGGCAAAGTCTCAATAAAAAAACCTGCAGATGACAATGAGTTTGTCCAGCTTGACAGCGTTGATCCAGTCAAGGTCTACCTCCGTGAGATGGGCGCCGTTTCCCTGCTTTCAGCCAAACAAGAGGTTGAACTGGCCAAGCAGATCGAAAAAGGCGAAAAGCTCATCCAAAGCGCCATAATTCCAACCCACATCGCCTTGGTAATCCTGCAAAGAATCGGCGCTGATCTGCAGGACGACAGCCTGGCGATCAACGGGGTCCTTCGGGGTATTCCGGATACCGACCCCGAAACAACTGCTGAAATCAGAGATCGCTTTGTATGGCAACTCAATGAAGCCGCCCGGTTGCAACGTGAGATAACGGCCTTCCGGAGGGATCTGAACCACCCGGAGATCGACAAATCGACCTTCACCCAGATTACCATCAGGATTGAACGCAATGAGAACGCCATTGTTCGTCTTTTTCAGGACAACCGGCTGCACAACAAATACATTAACGAAATCGTCGAAAAACTTCAGCGTCTGAACAAAATCATGACGGAGGTTCACAACCGGATCCCCAACCAGCAAGAATCAACTTCGCCAAACGACTCAGCAACGCAACTAACTTCAGATCAGCTGCGGCTCCAAATGATCGAAAACAAACACGGCATGGACTACGAAACCATCCAAAAGGTTTTCGAAAAGGTGCACCTGGGCCAGGACTCCGCCCGTCAAGCTAAGGACTATCTGGTCCAGGCCAATCTGCGGCTGGTAGTCAGTGTCGCTAAAAAATACGCTAATCGTGGTTTGCAACTTCTCGATCTGGTCCAAGAAGGCAATATCGGCCTGATGAAGGCGGTTGAAAAATTCGAATACCGCCGGGGTTTCAAATTCAGCACCTATGCAACCTGGTGGATCAGACAGGGTATTACCAGGGCTATCGCCGATCAAGGCCGAACCATTAGAATCCCTGTCCACATGATCGACACCATCAACCGCCTGCTCAAATGCTCAAAGCAACTACAGCGAGAGACCGGCAAGGAACCCACAACAGCCGATCTCGCCAGAGAACTCGAAATTGATGAGGCAAAAGTCAAGAGCATCCTCAAGATTTCCAAAGAACCGGTTTCCCTTGATGCCCCGATTGGTAGCAGCGAAGACAGTTTCCTGACGGATTTCATCGAAGATCATGATACTCTTTCCCCCCAGGATGCCAGTATCCAGGCAAGCTTGCAAAAAAGTTTAAGCGATGTTCTGGCCACTCTGACTCCCCGAGAAGAAAGTGTTCTCAGGATGCGCTTTGGACTCGACACCCAAGTCGACCTGACCCTTGAGGAAGTGGGGAAAAATTTCTCGGTCACCCGGGAACGAATAAGACAAATTGAGGCAAAGGCCATCAAGAAAATGAAGCACCCAAACCGCAAAGATCCCCTGGCCAGTTTCAACGAGGAACGCTGACCAGCCTTTTGAGTAACTAAAGTTAAAAGAAACACCCCAGCCCATAACTGTCAGCAGCGCCACGGACTCACGCATATCCGTGCATACTCATAACAGGTGCTGCTTCTAAAGTAACCGCAAACCTTGTGGCTTAATAAGTGCTGTATAGAGACAAGACGTTATGACATTATTTTCAAATAAGCATCGAACTTTTAATGAGACGCTTTCGTTAACCAGATAAAGCAAAGCGGTTTCCTTCTTCAATGTTTGTCTTTACATGTTATTTAAAAAAAGAGATCGGGATCCCGCTAGTACGCCCAACCGTTTCTTTTTCTACTCGCCTCCGGATCAGACCTTATGGCACACCTAGAAGACTGGCTAACCCTGTACCTTACCCCCGGCCTTGGTCCGACCGGATGCAGGAACCTGATTGACCATTTCGGCAGTCCCACCTCAGTCCTTAAAGCATCCCGTCAGACATTAATGAAAGCCCCGGGGCGACCGAGTAAAAAAGCCTGCGAAGCAATTGGCCGCCAGGATATCAGGGACGCTGCCCACCTGGAACTTGCACGAACTGCCAAAGCCGGGATTTCCCTATTATGTTGGGACGATGATAATTTCCCCAACAGGCTGTTAAACATTCCGGACCCACCGATCCTGCTTTACGTTAAGGGCTGCCTCAGCTCCCTGTGTAACCCCGGGGTCGCCATTGTCGGCTCCCGGGCCGCCAGCGCCTACGGCCTGAAGATGTCGGAAGACCTGGCCAAACAGCTTGCCCGCAGTGGACTGACAGTTATCAGTGGCCTGGCCCTGGGAATCGATGCAGCCGCCCACCGGGGCACTCTGGCCGCAGGCGGCACCACAATCGCCGTCCTGGGCTGTGGTCTTGACGTTATCTACCCGACCCAAAACCGCAAGCTTTTCGAAATGATCCCTAAAAACGGGGCCATAGTCTCCGAATACCCGATGGGAACCAGCCCCGACGGTTTTCGGTTCCCCGCCCGGAACCGGATTATCAGCGGCCTGGGCCTGGGTGTAGTCGTAGTCGAGGCCACCCAGAAATCAGGTTCACTGATCACTGCCAATCTGGCCCTGGATCAGGGCCGAGAGGTATACGCAGTCCCGGGCCGGGCCGATTCCATCAAAAGCACCGGCACCCATCGTTTACTGCAGGCCGGCGCCAAACTAGTTCTTGACGTTAACGACATCACCAGTGAACTGCTGCTCTCTGAAAAACCAGCGGACCAGGCTACTTCGCCAAATAGCATAAACCCCGGAAAAGACGCCAGGCTGGATCTCGATAATGAAGAAAAAAAGATTCTGGATCTGCTTGAAGTCTACCCAAAAACTGTCGATGATGTTATTGTCGGCTCAAATTTGCCGGTTGAAAAGGTAAACGAATTATTACTTGTTCTGGAACTAAAAGGTCTGTGTGAGGTTTTGCCGGGACGGCAATATCAGATCAAACAATAGCAAAACGGGAAACAATAATGGCCAGATCCCTTATCATAGTCGAGTCACCTGCTAAAGCCAGGACCCTGCAACGGTACCTGGGAAAATCATTTACGGTCAAGGCCTCGGTCGGTCATATCCGTGATCTACCAGTGAGCAACCTGGGCGTAGATGTTGATAAAGACTTTACGCCTAATTATGTGACGATCAGAGGGAAAAGCAAGATAATCAGCGACCTCAAAGCAGCGGCCAAAAAGGCTGACGAGATCTATCTGGCACCTGATCCTGACCGGGAAGGCGAAGCTATTGCCTATCACATTGCCGAATGCCTTAATAAATCCAAAAAACCGATTCACCGGACCCTCTTTCACGAACTGACCAAGAAGGCGATCCTGACTGCAATTGAGGAATCATCTGAGCTTAATCTAAAACTTTTCGAGGCCCAACAGGCCCGGCGGATCCTCGACCGACTGGTTGGTTATCAGATCTCACCGCTACTATGGGAAAAAGTCCGCCGGGGCCTGAGTGCCGGCCGGGTACAATCGGTGGCCGTCAGAATGATCTGCGAGAGATACCAGGCCATCCAAGCATTCAAACCGGAAGAGTACTGGAGCATCATCACAACCCTTGACGGCATTCTTCCGCCACAGTTCAAAGCCCATCTTGAGAAAATATCCGGCAAGAAGATCGGCACTAAAAAGAGTCTGATTAACAACCAGGCCACCGCCGATAAAATCTGCGGGGAGTTGCAGAAAACGGCCTTTACAGTTGGCAAGGTCGTCAAAAAAAGTAAGAAAAGAAATCCGTCCCCACCGTTTATCACCAGTAGTATGCAGATGGAGGCAAACCGCAAACTCCGATTCTCGGCCAAGAAAACCATGACCCTGGCCCAGAAACTTTATGAGGGCATAGAACTGGGTGATGAAGGCCCCACTGGCCTCATAACCTATATGCGAACCGACTCAACCAGACTCAGTGACGATGCGGTGAGTGCGGCCAGGGAATATATCAACGCCACCTACGGGCCAGAATTCCTGCCCGCCAAACCCAATATCTACCGCACCAAGAAATCGGCCCAGGATGCCCATGAAGCAGTCCGCCCCACCGACACCAACAACACCCCGGAGAAGATGGCCGGCCTGATCGATAAGGATATGCTGGCCCTGTACTCCTTGATCTGGAAAAGATTTGTTGCCTGCCAGATGACCCCGGCCAAGTTTGACCAAACCAGTATTACCGTGACTGCCGGCAAATATGATCTGAAGACCACCGGCTCAATCATGCGTTTTCATGGTTTCATGAAACTGTATGTCGAATCAACGGATGCAATTTCTGACGAAAAGCCTGCACCCGACGAATCTAAAGATCTCACCCTGCCCGATCTAAAAGAGGGGGACAAGCTTACCCTTAAAGAGATCCTGCCGACCCAACATTTCACCCAACCACCGCCCCATTACACGGAAGCCACCCTGGTCAAGGCCCTGGAAGACAACGGCGTTGGCCGCCCCAGTACCTATGCGGCGATTATCTCGACTATTCAGGACAAGGAATACGTTGTCCTGGAGAAGCGGCGCTTCGATCCCACCGACCTGGGACTATTGGTTAATGACCTGCTGGTCAAGCACTTTCCAAAGATCATGGATGTCGAATTCACCGCTGGCATGGAACAACAACTTGATCAGGTTGAGGAAGGCTCAAGGGAGTGGGTCCAGTTGCTGAGAGATTTTTACACCCCCTTCAAGGAGACCCTTGAGAAGGCGCGCCAAGAGATGGAATCAGTCAAAAGCGCCACCAAACCAACCGACCTGCCCTGTCCGCAGTGTGACGGCATGATGGTTATCAGATGGGGACGAAACGGAGAGTTTCTGGCCTGTGAAAAATACCCGGAATGTAAACACACCCAGGATTTCCGCAAAGAAGAGGATGGCAAAATTGTGCCGATAGCACGCGACGAACCGGAAGATTCCGGCGAGAAATGTGAAAAATGCGGGCTGCCGATGGTGTACAAGCATGGCCGTTTCGGCAAATTCCTGGCCTGTTCGGGATATCCGGCCTGCAAACACATCAAAGCCCAGAGCACCGGGGTGCCCTGCCCGGAAGAAAGTTGCGGCGGCGATATTGTCCAAAAGATTTCAAAAAAAGGCAAGGTCTTTTACAGCTGCAACCGCTACCCAAAATGCACCTTCGCCATCTGGGACAAGCCGGTCAAAAAACCGTGCCCCGATTGCGGCGCGTCTTTTCTGGTAGAGAAAACCACTAAGAAGGATGGTCTGCAGCTGCGGTGTGCTGATAAGTCCTGCGGTTATACCGAATAAATTGACAGCACGACAGCCTTAGTCCGCATATTTCACCAGTCGAGATGCCGGATAGGCAAAGTATGATGTTTTCAGCTATACTTTAGTATGCTGAAAGCCTTATACAGCAGACTATACGGATATATCGGCTGGCCCGCAGGGTGAGTAGTTTCGAAGTCTGCGCTATCTGAAAAACAAACCATGTATTTCATTTGGTACAAACTGTGACCTTGATATTCCACAGCAAATCAAAGGTTTAACACACAAGTACAATCAGTTGAAATGACTTTTCAAAAATACTCATGAAATATACGGGCTAGGTTTGACTATTCAGGAGACATTCAACCTGGATTGCTCCTCTGTTGGTTAGCTAAATAAACCACCTTGCTTTATTGTGAATATAAAGTAGTATGTGAGGTTCATAATATACCGCTCAATCCTTTCACTTGGGATTGGGCTTTTTTTTTTGTCAGCCTGCACCTCATCGTTTAACAGCGATATCAACGGGCATTCCCTAATTCAGTCCTTAACTAGAAAGAATAAATATCATGAATACATTTGCAGACCTCGGCATCAACCAAGATATCCTTAAAGGTTTATCATCCTTGGGATTTAAAGAACCGACCCCGGTTCAGGCACAGGCCATTCCAATGATGCTGGAACGACAGGTTGACTTGGTCAGCCTGGCCCAGACGGGCACCGGCAAAACAGCAGCGTTTGGCGTGCCCCTGATTCAGAAGACAAACCCTCAAAACAGGCGAACTCAAGGGTTGATTCTTTGTCCTACCCGGGAGCTGTGTATGCAAGTTTCCAGAGATTTGGCAGATTTTGCCCGGTATGTTGAGGGCTTGAAAATACTGGCAGTTTATGGTGGCGCAAGTATTGAGCCACAGATTAAGGCCCTGCGTAGAGGCGTTCAGATCATTGTTGCAACCCCGGGCCGTTTAAATGACTTAATTAAACGTGGTACGGCTGATATCTCTGCGGTGAATTATGTGGTGTTTGACGAAGCCGACGAGATGTTGAAAATGGGCTTTCAGGATGAAATTAACGCCATCCTCGCCAAAACACCGGCAGAGAAAAACACCATGTTGTTTTCGGCAACCATGTCGAAAGAGGTGAAAACCATAGCCAGTCGGTATATGTCTGATCCTGTTGAGATTACAGTTGGTCAACGTAATGCCGGCGCCGAAAATGTCCGTCATGAGTATTACATGGTTCATGCCAAGGATCGCTATCTTGCCTTGAAGCGAATCGTTGATAATTGTCCCAGTAATTATTCTATTGTTTTTTGCCGGACCAGGAAAGAGACCCATGACGTCGCCAATAAATTGATCCAGGATGGGTACAATGCCGATTCTTTGCATGGAGATTTGTCCCAGGCCCAGCGCGATCAAGTTATGACTAAATTTCGCAGTAAAAATCTGCAAATACTTGTGGCCACCGATGTCGCGGCTCGTGGCCTGGATGTTAATGATCTGACCCATGTTATCAATTACAACCTGCCTGACGATATTTCCAGTTATACCCATAGAAGCGGACGTACCGGTCGGGCTGGACGTAGCGGTATATCGGTTTCTATCGTTCATATGAAGGAACGATTTAAGATCAGGGAAATTGAGAAAAAGATTAACCGGAAGTTTAGCCAGTGCCGCATTCCTTCCGGGCTTGAGATTTGTAAAAAACAACTGGTTAGCCTGATTGATGTCGTTATGAAGGTTGAGGTGGACTACGATCAGATTGATCCGTTGTATGCCGAAATTGCTGAAAAGCTTAACTCAATGGATCGTGAAGAGCTGATCAAGAGATTTGTTTCAATGGAATTTAATCGGTTCCTGGGATATTACAAAAATGCTCCTGATCTCAATGTAAGTAATATGGCGGAGAAACGGCCTGGCAAAATAGCACCAAAGCGTGGAGCCTCTACTCGCAATTCAAATGACCGGCAGAAGTTCACCCGTTTTATTCTCAATATCGGTCGGCGTCAGGGGATTGAGCCTCAAGCGCTGATCCGTAAGATTAATGATATTCCCGGGGCTGGGCGCATTGACGTCGGCAAGATTGAAATTATGCGGAACCGGGCGGTTCTTGAAGCAGATAGCAGGTTTTCCGCCAAGATACTTGAAGCTTTTCAGAATGCCAAAATCAATGGCAAAACAGTTTCCATTGAGGTTGATCGAGCCAAGCAGGCCACGAGTCAGCCTAGACCTGACCGAGCCAAGCAGGCCACGAGACGGCCTAAACATGACCGAGCCAAGCAGACCACGGGTCGGACCAGGCCTGTCGGAAC
>DAOVJK010000330.1 GCA_030673265.1 Pseudomonadota bacterium
CCATTCACAAAGTTTGGTGCTCATCCAAACCGGGGGTTTTTCACCACTGGGGCCGATGGCGTCCAGCGGTGGTACGGCAATGGTATTGCCCATGCCGCCGAGGGGCGAACACATCGGGACGGTGTTGTCGGAGGTCTGGGCAACGCAGTCCTGCTCATGCGCCAGCCAGGCATAGGCTCCATAGCTGCCGCCATCATTGTGATTATGCGCGAACACGATGGCAATCCCATGCTCCTTGGCCTTGGCTATCGCGGTTTTGGCGGCCATGGTCATGGTGTAGTAGCCCGAGGAACGCTTGCCGTCGATCGAGGCCCACGTTGGCCCTTCAGCAACGATGGTCGGCTCCGCTTTAATATCCAGAGCGCCTATCTGCTTGGTAATATCGATGGCCTCATAAACACCCAGCCCCTGGTTGAGTTTTCCCTGTCGTATACCGGTCATCAGTGCATCTGCAACTGCATCGCCATGCTCTTCACTGGCACCTTCTGCCATCCATACGCGTTTTAAACAGTAACGTAAAAAATCTGCATTGGTTTTTTTTGTTTCGCCTTTTGCGTCCATAATTCTTAATCCTCTTGTAATATTATTTTTATAAAATAACTGACCTGTCAGCTGTTACTCAGCAGCCAGGGTGTTGTAAGCTGTAATGCTCATACCGGCGGTAAAACCACCGTCAACAGCAATGGCCTGACCAGTGATGAAGTTGCAGTCGGTAGACGCCAGAAAATGTATCATGGAGGCGATCTCCTCCGGCTCGGCTATGCGCCCTAAAGGCACCGCCTTTCTCTCCATCCGCAATTGCGGCTGTCCTTCCGGGGTATTGGCCATGGGGGTGTTGACCGAGGTCGGACAGATCGCATTACAGCGAATGCCCTTTTCACCCAGTTCCACGGCAGCGGTGCGGGTAATACCGATCACCGCCCATTTAGAGGCAACATAGGGTGAAAGATATGCCACACCCTGCAGGCCCGCCGCAGATGATACATTAACAATGCGGCCACCCTCATTCATCCGCGGCACCCCGTATTTGATGCCGAATACCACACCCTTGGTGTTGATATTGAAGTTTTTATCAAAATCAGCGATATCGGTGTCCATCAACACGTCATAACCGAAATTAGCCCCGGCGTTGTTGACGAGGATGTCGATATTGCCGTAGGTCGACTGGGCAGCTTCCATCAGCGCCGCAACAGACTCCTCATTGGAGACGTCACACTGGACAAATGTTGCACCGATTTTTTCGGCAATTTCAGTACCGTCCTTTCGCCCGGCGATAACCACCTTGGCGCCTGCGGCGATAAACCGCTCGGCGGCTTTTAGGCCAATCCCCGATGTGCCGCCGGTAATGACTGCGACGTTATCTTTTAATGAAAAAAAATCAGACATGAATTACTCCTTAAATTATAATATATCGTTATAGTGACACCCTGCCAAAAGCCATATCCCAAACCGTTGCACGCTTCTCGCCATTCCGTTTGGCCATGTCGTCCGCCAGCCAGCACAGCAGCTTCCAGCTCAATCCGGCTGCGACATAACCACATACTCTGGTAGGGTCACTTCCGGGAGCGTATTCAACCACATCGGCGCCCACCAGATTCACTTTGCCGGAGGCACGTACCAGCTTCATCACATCCCAGCACCAGTTTGCACTGAGCCCAAAAGGCTCAACGGCGGAGCTGGCATGGTTATAGATGGGATCAAGGGAGTCCAGGTCAAAGGTGAGATAAACCGGACCGTCACCAACCACCTCAATCACCCGTTGCGCCATCTCTTCGGCCGGGGTCACCCGACATTCTTCGGCCATGACCGTAGTGACGCCGAGATTTTTTGCGTGACCTCCCACCAGACCGGTCATGCGTCCGCGGATACCCATTTGGATCATGCGCTCGGGATCCAGGTTCCCTTCAGACATATTCTTGGTGAACATGTTTCCCGAATGGTAGGGGTAGTTGAAGTCAGCTTTGGTCACCAGGTCATAATGGGCATCAAAATGAATTATTCCCAAAGGGCCATATAATTCGCCCAGACTGTGAATGGGCACATAAGTAACAGTATGATCGCCACCCCACATGAAAGTGGAACAGCCATCTTCAATGACAATCTTTTTAAACTGTTCCAGCGCCACCTCAACCTCGGTGGTCCGGTCTAAACAGCCGTAGGTATCAACGGTGCCGTAATCGATAATACGGGCCAGATCAAAAGGGATATCAAATTTACCGTCCAGCCATGGCTCTGTGGTTCCCATGAAGTTCTTAGAGAGTTCCCGCAGGATCTTGGGTCCATACTTATGACCGGAATTCATGGGCGCCGACTTTTCAAACGGCAACCCGACCACAGCGATATCGGCATTGGCTGTATCACGGGAAAAAGGTGCCATAAAGGCGCCCAGGTAGTCTTTATTCGTGTTTCCTATAACTTCTATGCCTTTGCCGTCCCCCATGGTCCTCATCCGAAGCAGATGCGCTTTGACGTCGGGATCGATACCATCTATGCTGCGGCCGTTTTCCCAATAGTCTTTTAGCTTTTCTATCCGTTTTGGATCCATCGCAGGCCATTTCTTGATACTGGTCATTTTTAGATTCTCCTTAGTAATTGGTTGGTATTGTCTTGTTTTTTGCGGCCATATCTCTATCTTCGGGTAAAAGTTGAATAACTGTTTAGTTTTGTATAATGGGTCTTATTTTAAATGTTTCGGGACGCTATTCTTGCCACTATCTCACATAAGGAGCATAATTTTTATCTTGTTCCAAAATGTGTTTCAAGAACCAGTCTCTTAGAAATGACAAAATGCTCTCAGCAGTCCTGTCACTCCCTCCTTTGTGAGCCGTCTCTAATTCAGCGACCTGCGACTCGAAGTACGTGTGCTGCTTCTTGTGCTGCTCGATTTCTGGAAAGCCGCTAGACTGCATCAGGTCCTCCTCGAAACGGAAGTGCATGGCCGCATATGCCTTCAGCCTCTCAAAGATAGCAGCGTCACTTCCGACTCTCTTGCCGGCGGATATCTGGCGGTGGCAGTCGTTCAAGAGGGATAGGAATGATCTGTGTTGCTGGTCGATATTTGTTAATCCGATGCTGAAGCTGTCTTTCCATTTGTAAAAATCCATAGTAACACCTTGTGCTCCCATATCAAGTCTCTTTATTGTTTGCC
>DAOVJK010000007.1 GCA_030673265.1 Pseudomonadota bacterium
AGCAGCAGGTACGGTCCCGGCTTTAAAGAGTGCTCCATCAGGTAAGCATCGGGACCGATGGCTACTTCCTCCAGGGATATGCTGAGAACTCCCCCCGAATCGCGCATCGCATGATAAGCATTGGTGCATAGATTCATCACAATCTGGTGGATCTGGGTGGGATCGGCAACAACACTCGGACATTGCGCAGGGATGTTCCGGCTGATCTCAATGGTTGTGGGGATTGAAGCCCGCAACAGTTTTATAGCTTCTTTGACCAACAGGTTTAACTTAACAGCCTTTTTATCAGTTTTTGTCTTTCTGCTGAAGGTCAGGATCTGCCGCACCAGATCTGTGGCCCGAAGGCTCGCCTTGAATACTTCTTCAAGGTCATTACTAACAGGACTTTCTGGTGGGAGCTTCATTTTGACCAGCTCAAGGTAGCCAATGATCGCGGCGAGGATGTTGTTGAAATCATGGGCAATACCTCCGGCCAGAGTGCCGATCGCCTCGAACTTCTGGGCCTGGCGTAGTTCCCCTTCTAGTTTTTTCCGTTCCGTAACGTTAGTGCCTACACTTAGTATTTCCTTTAAAGCCCCGTCATCATCAATAACAGGCTGGTTAGTCCACTGAATTATTAAGCGGCGACCATCCTTGCAGATATTCTCATGCTCATTTAGCGCATATTTTTGGGGATCACAAAGAATGTCTTTGATCATCAATTTGAGATCACCGCCGTTACTATCTGCCTCTGAGACTATTGTGCCGACCATATGGCGACCAATTATCTCCTTTTCGGAAAAACCGAAAGTTTCCTGACCGAATCTATTCAGAAAAAGAATCTTCCCCTCGCTATCCCACCGGAGAATGATACTGTTAACGCCTTCAATCAGTTGCCGGTACTTTTTCTCACTGGCCTGGAGATCTCTGGTGCGAAGTCTGACCTGTAATTTCAATGCCCGGTTGAGAATAAATAGCGACAGGGCAAGCAGAAGAACGCCCCCCCCCAATAACAACAACCACCGGGGAATAATCTGCTCGTACTCTTTTCCCCCCATCCAGTGAGCAATGGCTTTGTAATAAATTGAATCGCTGTCCTGCTTCCAACTGGCAATATCCTCGTCAATATGGGCCAGAATGTCGTAGTTTAAATCTTTTTTCACCGCGAAATAAACTGAGAAAGGCGAAAAGACGATTGAACTGCCGACAACGCCATAATCTTTAGCTTTCGTGTGACCAAAATGCTGGGGGGCGACTCCAGCAACTATTCGGTGCTGCATGATGGCCTTAAATATTTCGTCATGGGTGGCAAATTTGATTATTTCACAGCTGACCCCGAGACTCTTAGCGGTCTTCAGGAAATTGACACCGTTCACGTCCAGCTGCGCTATACCAACCGGCTTACCCTCAAGTTCCGCAATGTCGTTTATTCTGCTGCCAGGTAAAACAAACACCTGCCCCCAGATATCGGCCACCGGCTCTTTACTGTAATCCATAACCAAAGCCCGCTCAGGAGTATGGGCGATGGTGGTCATCAGATCTATATCCTCATTCTGCAACTTTTCCAGACACCGGCTCCAGCTGCACGGGACAAATTCTGGTTGCCATTGTTCCTTCTCCAGAATTGCCCTGATTAGATCAGGGTATAAGCCGGTTGCCCGACCGGTCTCATCAAAATAGTTCAAGGGAGGCATAGAGAAGACACCGACCCGGATCAATTTCAATGGCTTCAAATCTACAGAGTCATCACTTGTGGCATAAACCGGGTGAGTGAAAATTATCAGAAAGGAGGCTAAAAAAAGCATGAAGAAATATATACGTAAAATACCACTCATAAAGTTCGACAAAGCGAATGTGCTCGTTACGTAATCACGTTTCATACTTGCTTCAATGAGATATTTAGGCATTATCTTTACGCAAAACATGATTGACTGAATTGATGGACTTCCCCTGTTCCAGTTAACACAAGAAAGTCTAGCATTGTCGCAGGTGAGATGTCGAGCAGAATAGGAAACTTGAGGTGCCCGGGACATATCTTAAAACGTCCATAATTTAAGTTACTGCACATCTTAAATAAGGAAGGACGTCGAATGTTGCCGGGAATGATGAGCGAAGCTGGTTGAAGATGTACAGTAGAAATCATAAGTATTGAGGGTGGCTGATTTCTTATGATGTTGATATGACATCTTCAATTCTGAAATCACTATTTTGCTGTCTACGGAATTGGGGAAGTCCAAGTCCAAACCATATGATTAAGAAATACTTTTTAAAAAGCGATCCAGCAATAAAAGGAGAATCATTGAGACTCTGGGCCGAAATTTAGCCTATTGGATACATACAGGAACCGGTCTGATATTTATTCGAAATACTCTATGTTGCCGCTATTACATTTAGGGCAACACGATATCATTTCTGGAATATCTTGATCAGGACTAATTTGATGTAGAGCAAAGCATTGGCCACAAAAACAGGTTTGACAATCTTTACATCGCATAAGGTTTTCAGGGCTAGTTCCACACTTAAAACAATATAGTCCCGTTTGATTACTCATAACAATCACCTTAATAAAAAATCATGGAGTAATTTCAAGAATACCTCGGTAAAGCGATGATGGTCAAGGAAGTTGCCGAATACATGAAACAGAAAGGTAGGATTTGAGCTTTCATGCGGCAATCATAAAGATCGAACGGTTGTGATGTTTTAAGGTCCTGGCAAAAAATCTTTAATTAACATTTGAATTCACTGGGCTGGCCAAAAACTTGCCCGTAAGTCCGCCGCGCTTCTTCCATTACGCTGATTGGTTAGCTGATTCATTCAATATGAATGCATTCCGTCGGGCATGATTCGGCAGCAAAATCAGCGCACTTGCTGGCTCCTCCATCTGGATTTATTACAAAAGCTTTTTGTTCGTCAAAATTGAAGCTAAATACTTCCGGACAAATTTCCACACAATTTTCACGCCCTGTGCATTCATCCGTATCAACAACTACTTATTTGGTCATGTAAATCCCTTATTGTAGGAATGTTAGAAAATAGTTGTAATCAGTTTTCACGGCAGATTGCTCATCCAAATTAAATGCTTTGCCTACTGCTGAACGGAAGCCATGATCCTTGAAGTTTGCCATTATTGGACAATTGGAATAGCTACTCAAAACAATGAGTTGGTAACTAAAGTTTCTTCTTTGCAAAAACAGATACATTGTTTCGACTTACATTTTTTAAGTTTCCAAAATAAACTTCTACGAGATCAGACTTCATCCACATTTTTGTATGAAATGAATCAAATGAGTTTATTTCCCATTTAGACCCGTCTTCCAAAATAATAAGCGTTCCCGAGTCCTTGATCTCCTTAATGGGCTGTTTCATTTTAATTACCGACTAATGGTTTCAATGTATAATCCGTGAACTTTTTTTCTTACAATTAAAATTATGAATCACAATACTTCTACTTATTACTCAATACGCACGGTCATTCAGTTTATTTGTAAAACGACTCCTGCATTTGTATTATCAAAAGGGTTAAAATTAACTCTTTTTGAGTTTGGGTTCTAGGTAATCAATACAACTCTTCAGAGTTGCCAGTTCAGAATAATCTTCTTCGGGGATTTGAAGTTTATAACGCTTCCGCAGTTCCATTACTATATCTAGGAAATCCATTGAATCAAGGTCAAGTTGATCTCGCAAGGGTTGATCAAGCTTCACTAAATTTAATTCAGACTCTTCATCAATATCTTTTAATATTTCAAAAAGAACACCTTTAATCTCATTTCGTGTCATTTCCTAATTACCCCTGATTTCGTAGATAGGCTTAGCAGTGCGCATATATTCGCAAACCAGTTTTCCTCGAATCTCGTATATTGGCTCCCACGTCTTCTTAATACTCATGAATATAATTTCCGTGGATTTCATATTTTGGAAGGGCATCCTTGTAAATATACAGATACATTCCATCAAAGTTGTCATTCATCTGTTTGTCCCTAATTTGTTGGTCAGCGTTGAATTTTGCCCCCCAAAAAGCGCCCTATCTGACCCCCTTGGGGAAAACATTGTTTCTTGGAGCTCTTAACCCCTCAGTCAGAAAGGATTTAGAGAGAAAAGGATATTCCACATCAACCAAGAACAAGGTAATGTTTCACGCTGAAAGGGGTCAATGTTGGAAGCTATTTGACTCCATAAGGCGTAGTCTGAAGAAGTGATTTTGTAATCTGGGCCATGTGATGTTGAGTTGAGAGAGCACTCTCGGTAGAGCCCAGAAGCTTATCGGCGCGGTCCCTCTGAGCACCAACCAGGTCAAGGAGCCAAGCGTAGTAGAGTCCTTGGGTAAGAATGGTAGCCATCTGCGACGCAGATTAACCAACTCCTCTGCGGTCACCATACTGGTGTAAGCGTAGTTCCGCCGCACTTCCACGCGATAGGAATCTGTGCCCTCGAACAGTTGGTGGTACTGGTTCACACTTCGGTAGATGGCCTGATACGCACCCTGTGATAAGGATACACCCTGACGTATAGTCGACTCGCGGAGGATGATTGAACCCCCTTCGGCAAGACGGCTTTTTAAAGAACTGAGTAGGGCTATAACATCTGCGTCATTCAGATACATACAGAGACCGCCCAAGAAAATCATGTCGAAGGATCCTTCTGGAAGAGTACTTCGACCGTCACCTTCAAATATCTTAACATTTGGCAGGCGAGCCACTCTTTCCCTGGCAGCCTTCAACATCATGGTACTTTGCTCGACTCCTATGACAGTTTTATAGCGCGTTGCGAAGATTTCGGCCCAAGCCCCCGCACCACAGCCGATATCTAGCACTCGCCCAGACTTACACACTGCGTTGAGCCAATCGCTGATAGTTCGTATCTCTTTGTGTCGTCGATATTGGGCCGCACTGGGTGGAAGATTGTGCTCATGGGCCATCATACTGACAGTGGCCGCTGTACCACCGCCTGCAGCGTCAAAATAGCGCTTGACGGTGGCATCATCGATCTGTTGTTGGGTGGAGTTGTGATGATTCATCTGAGAGGTTGATCGTTAGTTATGTTGTTATGTTCTTCATCCATCCTAGATATGCAATAACCGCCAGCCATATATCACAGACAGCACCAGGGTGTAAACTATGAGGGCGTAATACCACCGACCGGTAAATTTGGGAGTACGGATGGGTGCCACGTTCAGGGCGGCCAGTGCTATAAGGATGATATAGAGAGCAACAGTGAAAATAGTTTGGTCGACCGTGTTGTTAAATAGAAAGACATAGGTCAGAACGATGATATTGTTGTCCAGCGCCAGTCCCATGTAGGTCGATTTGTCAACCAGGCCGAAAACATTAAAATAGCTGAGTCGAAGCACTCCGGTCGCAACAATAATAAAGGCTCCGGGCAGGAACCAGAGACTGAAATGTCCGTAGCTTAACAGGACAATGGCCGGGCAAATGCTGAAGCTGACAATGTCGATCTGGGAATCGAGCTGCCCCCCGAACTCCCGCTGTTTATCGTTACGCCCTTTCAAACGCCGAGCTATAATGCCGTCACTCCAGTCAAAAAATACCGACCAGATCAAGCCGATCATCGCGGCTGGGAAGATGCCCAGAATCGCATAATAAATAGCGAAAACCGTGCATAGAAGCCCAGCCAGAGAACAGAGGTTCGGCAGGTCTTTGATAAAAGAGAGTATGGTAGGGGGTGAATCTGATGGATGAGGGGTTGCCATTATTTCCCCTCCCGACCAATAACGTCGCACAACGCTTCAACCAGGCGCAGATTCTCAGGCTGGGTGCGGCTGGCTATGCGGAGATAACGGTCAGATTCCGGCATTGTCTTGCCCTGACAGTGTTTTATGTAAATATTGTGCTTAACAAACAGTTTTTCGGTTACTTCAGGCCCGGATGCGGCATGATCGGGCAAACGGCAGAAAATATAATTGGCGTCAGGCTGATAGACGGTCATTCCCTTGACCGCTTGGAGTTGCATATAAAAATGGTCGCGATCAGCCTTGACCTTATTGCAGCTATCAATAAACTTCTGACGGTACTGCGGGGCAAGGCGCAGGAATTCTTCAGCAAAACCGTTAATATTCCAAATATGGAGCCCTTGTCGGACTTTTGCCGCAAAGTCAGAGTTGGCGGTGAGCATGTAACCGATCCGGATGCCGCAGATACCATAGGCCTTGCTCATGCTTTTGAAAATAGCCAGGTTCGGATATTTATCAATCTCTGTTTCGAGGGTCTCATGGTCGCGGTTTTTGGCAAAATCAATGAAGGATTCATCAACAATAAGCATACAGTCGTGGTCTGCTAATTTCTTTAGCAAACGGATAAGTTCAGCTTTCGGGACCAGCAAAGAGGTGGGATTATTCGGGGTAACCACTACTGCCAAACCTGCCTTACAACGGATGGCTTCTGCTGCGAATTTGTCCACATCCAACTGAAAGGAAGGTGGTTCAAGGGCAAACTCAACTACATTGTCGATAGGCGCTGCATTGGCGTATTCATTGAATGATGGAACCGGTACAATCAATTTACGATCCATTCCGGCGATAATCTTGATAAGCTCTGCCGCCCCATTGCCGACGACAATGTGCTCCGGCGGCTGGCCTATCAGGTCACCAACCAGGGCTGCCAAGTCTTTCTGGGCAACGGGGTAGTTTAGCACCAACTGATGGATTTGCCCGGTAATATGGGTAAAGAAATCCTCCGGCGGAAAATAGAGGTTGTAGAGGTAGTTATGATCGATGAAATTATGCCGCCAAAAGCCGCCATGCTGACTGGCAATAAATTCGTATCTCTCTTGAGCTGTAGGGTATTTAGTGGTCATTTGTCAGTGAAGTTAATGGATTGCTGTGGCAAGGGCAAATCCGGTATTATTGGCGCGGACACCTTTCTGTCAGGATGATGGCGGGAGCTTCGTTTGATTCGGCCAGTAGTCTTTAAGCGCTTAAAGGTTTGGAGATAGCTTTGGCTTTTTGGGTTGCTTGCCCCGAAATCAGTTGTAATGGCAGGTGGATGGGGGAGACCGCAAACCTGTTCAGCTGCTCGCAGATCAGCAATGTTATCTATTTCATACCAGCTATTGGCATCAAAGAAAACCGGCGTGAAAGAAAGACAATCCTCGTTGACCATATCCGCGAAAACAGTCTCATAGTAGCCATCTACCATATTATTTGAAATATGCCGGTCCAATCTTTCCCGGACCAGTTGCCAGGTTATGGTGGAAAGACTGTAAATATTGACGGTCTTGTAGTGCTTATCATCATGTTTATGAGCGCCGCTATGAAATGCCTCAATCTTCTGCCGGTTATTGATTGTCACCGTAGTGCCGTTCATCCAGGGTTGTAATTTGGCGACTGCGATTCGATCAGGATAAAGCATATTTTTAAGCATGTCCGGGTCAAAAACAAGATCGCTCTCAATCAGCAGAAACGGTTCATGTATTGCCTTTCTGGCCAGCCATAAAGAATAAATATTGTTGGTTGTTTTGTATAAGGGACTGGTGATATACGTAATCTCCATTCCCCCGGCCCGAGTGCCAAGAAAATTACGGATACAGTCGGCTTTATGCCCGACAACTATAACTAGACGCTTGAAATTGTGTACCTGGAGGGAGTGGATAAGCCTATCAAGAATAGATATTTCATTGACCGGAACAAGGCATTTTGGTGTCAGATCTGTTAAAGGGGAAAGGCGGCTGCCAGTACCTGCAGCCAACAGCAGGGCCGTGCTTACCCGTTCATTCTCAACACCGGGATGAATAGTTCTAATCTTCATTTATATTTCCTCTAAATTCATAACGAGACCATGGCAGTGGCAACACTTTAAATAGACCTTTTGCGAGTAGATAGAACAATCCTGGGCGGATTAGAGCCATAGAGGATCGATGTTAAAGGTTATTTTTTACCGATTAGCTCAGGCAAAATAATTGCAGGGCATCATAACGGACTGATAGCAGGGCCGAACTCAAGAGACCGGCGGCAAAAAGAAGGCACTAGATTGCCATGGAACCAGATGGTTAATTCGTGAAAATAACATGTAACTTTAGGACAAGATCTTCTACAAGTCAAGGTGTATCCGATAATTTCTAAAATGCTAACCTTGTATAGTGTATTTACCAGAATCCCATCCTAAGAGGCAATTTTTTAGAGAGGTCAAATAAGAATCTGAAATATCCAGAAGGAGATAGGTTCTAACCTTGGGCCAAGGTTTTATTGAAATTGGATACCAACTTACAATAATATGTGTTATATGAAGCCGGTTGTTATTGCAAAACTCGCCAGCAATAAGGTGTTGACTTGGCGTTGTTATCTTCTCTGCAAGATGATTGTGATTTTGATAGCAATGGGGATAGCGTTGCGGCTGAGGCAAAGAAAGTACAAATTCAATTGTTTTAAAATTCAGCGAAAAGGAAATTAAATGATCTCGAAATCTTATTTTGTCAAATTTACAGAAAACAAGTGTCACAATAGCCGTGAATCGGGGAGCGGTAAGGTGTGCGCTGTCAAAAAAACCAGTACCGGTGAATGGCTAAAGAAATTTGGCGAAAAAGATCTGGACAGTGAAAATGTGCTTTATGTCTGCTCCAGCGATTGCAAAAAGTGTGATTTCAACCCCAATGAAAAAAGCTGTAACGGTTCGCAGGCAATAGCCATAGTTTACGGGGCCAAACTTACAGTACAAGTACGTGATGAAAGTGATCGTGATATTTGATTGAGTGAAAACTTTAAACTTACAAGATCAATCTATTGACTCAATTACGGTCTTTTCTAATAGATCTTGGAAATATTTCACATCATATCGAAGAATATGATCCTTGAGCCAGTCGGCTAACAGATTACTGGTTTCTTTGAAATTAAACTTTTCGTCTGTCTTGGATTGTTCTTCATACTTTCTTGCTTTTTCCGTAAAATCACAGTGTAGCTGGTGATGAACATCGTAATCGGGATGATCCTTCAGATAAACCTCCTCACTGGTGAAATGGTAACGGAAATGGTTGAGCACATCTGAAAGGATATATGGCAAATCACGACGGTTTTTTCCCGCATCAACCGCTGCTGCCAATCTGTTAAGCAGTTGGAAAATTCTTTTATGTTGGCTATCAGTTTCTCCAAGACCAACTAGATAGTCGTCTTTCCATTCTATGATATCTGACATTCACCTATAACCAGTAAACGATGTTCTTTCTGGGGATGATGCCTGCTTAATCGCAGAAACTGCGATATTGCGCGAGTGCTACACACTACAACCTTATTATATCCAGCTACGGTTATTTTACAACTTTTTTGAATAGGACAATACAAAGAAAAGAATATTTTAAAATTTGGCTGGATTGAAGATATTATTGATTAGCTTCAGTCAAAGTCAACATATTTCCAAAGAAGTTTAACCAAGTTCGTTGAAGATGTCATTCCGACATCATAAATAAACAAAGATTTATGTTACTGAGAAGCTTAAGTTTTATAGAACGTCTGAAATTGCCAGGAATGCTGAGTTGGCTGGTTGAAGATGCACCGTAGACATCTTCAGTTTTGAGGGAGGCTAATTTCTTATGATGTTGAGAAGCAATCTTCAATTAATAATCTGAGCAATAACACTCGAAAGATCCTGTAAACGAAACGGTTTTTCGATTGCTGAGCAAAAGTTATAATCCTTGAAGTTTGCCATGATTGGATCATTGGAATAGCCGCTTGAAACAATGACTTTCGCATCAGGATTTATACTGAGGATATTTTTCACTGCTTCCTTTCCCCCCATGCCTCCCGGAATAGTCAAATCCATGATTACAAGATCAATGGGCCGGCCTATGGCCATGGACTCCTGATACAATTTTATAGCCTCCTCTCCATCTGCTGCTAGAACAACATCATGTCCTAACTCGCACAACATTTCCTTGGATATAGTTCTGACCATTTCCTCATCATCCATTACCAAAATCTTTAGTTGGGAGGATATATTTCTCTCTGTAAAGGATTCCTGTTTTGCTATTTGAGCTTTATCTGATGCCGGGAGATAAATTGTGAATGTGGAGCCAACACCTGGAGAAGATTCTGCAATGATATGTCCATTGTGCTTTTTAATGATGGATTGCGTTATGGCGAGACCGAGTCCGCTTCCCTCGTGTTTGGTGGAAAAATATGGTTCAAATATTCTTTTCACTACATTAGCAGTCATACCTATACCATTATCACGGATAGATATTCTTACGAATTTCCCCTCTCGTGCAAAAGATAAATTATTGTCACTTTCAGAAACAACATTCTCACAGGATATCGTGATGTTTCCCCCTTCAGGCATGGCATGGCTTGCGTTAATAACGATGTTTTGAATTACTTGACTAATCTGCCCTTTGTCAATTTCGACCGGCCATAAATCTTCAGGTATGTCATAGTGGCAAATGAGGTTTTTCCCATGAAGGACAAAATTTGCTGAGTCATTAATTATTTCATCAAGGGATGATAATTCCTTAACCGGCTCGCCACCTTTTGCGAAAGTCAGCAACTGCTGGGTTAGGCCCGTGGCCCTGAGTGATGCTTTTTCAGCCTCGGATAGAAGCTTTCTTGTTTTGTCTTTCAGTTCTTGGTCAAACAGGGCTAGGTTGATATTACCCATAATAGCAGCTAGTATATTGTTAAAATCGTGAGCGATGCCGCCAGCCAGCACGCCGATGGACTCAAGCTTTTGAGTTTTCAGTCTTTCTTCCTCCAATTTTTTGCGTTCTGTAATGTCGGAAATCAGAGCAAAAGAGCCTGTAATTGCGCCGCTACTATCTTTGATTATCTGGGGAGAAACAATAGTATGTAAGTGGCTGCCATCTTTTTTTATAAAAGAAATCTCATAGGGTTTAGCCGGTCCAGAACCACGCCTATCAATATATTGTTTAAATATTTCCAGGTTTTCTTTATCGAGAAAATCGCTGGGTGATCTACCAAGCATTTCATCTTCCGAATAGCCAAACATTTCACACATGCTTTTATTGACAAAGATGATTTCAGCCTTTTCGTCCATCCTAGCAACGCCTTGAGTCGTATTCTCCACAAACTGCCGGAACTTCTTCTCGCTATTTTTAAGCTCGTTTTCAGTTCTTTTATTGGCAGTAATATCCATACAAATTCCACCGACTGCATAGATACGGCCTTCTGGATCGTGAAGAGGGAACTTCGAAGTTATAAAAGTATGTTCACCATCTGTCAGGGTAATAGTCTCTGTGAACTCAACAAGAGATTTACGCTCTTTGACCTCCTCATCTTGGGATCGAAAAAGATCAGCGACCGGTTTGGGGAAGATGTCATAATCAGTTTTACCCTTAATCTCCTGATTAGTAACATTAGCCAGCCATTCATATTGTTGGTTAACATAGATGTATCTGTAATCAGAACTTTTAAGGTAAACAGGCTGATTAAGATTGCCGAGAATTGCCCGCAGCAACTCGGCTTCACTAGGCATATTTTCATTTGTTAACTTGGATTTTTCCATCATCCTGCCTTCCTTGAAATTCCATTAATTGAACTTCTCAAATTTAAAAAATAGTAACTATTCTAAAATTTATTTTCCCTTTTTTTTCATAATTGATGCATATTCTTTTGGGTAATGTTCTTTC
Organism: Pseudomonadota bacterium; assembly: GCA_030673265.1. Classification (GTDB taxonomy): domain Bacteria; phylum Desulfobacterota; class Desulfobulbia; order Desulfobulbales; family JAGXFP01; genus JAGXFP01. The sequence continues at coordinate 11,563 of DAOVJK010000007.1, forward strand.
GTACAAGAGGGACAAATTGTATGAGTAAAATCCACTCCTGAATGTTTATGGATATACCCTTCGATCTGTTCATAATACCCATCATCGTTTCTTATGTTTTTGCAAAATGAACAAATGGGCAGAATTCCACGTAAGATTTTAATTTCGGAAATAGCGGTTTGAAGCTCTTCGATCAACTTTTCCCGTTCTTGTTCGGTTTTCTTCTGCTCACTTATATTTGTAGCAACCTGTATTCGTACGGTTCGGCCGTCCACCCATTCAATAGCTTCATCGCGACACTCATACCATTCGCCGTTTCTATTGTTCTGGACTTGCCAGACATGAGTGCCAGTGAACAATTGATTGTTTTCACGAATCTTCTGGTATTCGCAGAAAGCACAAGGCCCATCATGCTTGGCTTGTATCGCCTCCCAGCACTTCTTTCCCTTAATATCACCAAAATGCTCTTTCACATAGCGGTTTATGAAGAGGAGTTCATAGGTATCCAGGTCCGCCACATAAATCATTGCGTCTACCGTATCCAGAACAGTTTGCAATTGCTGATTGGCTAGTCTGATCTGTTCTTGAACTTTTTTCCGTTCGGCAAGATCCCTTACAATTGCCAAAAAACGGCCATTTTTTTCAGTTGGCTGCTTTACAAACTGGAGAAAAACTTCAACCGGGATAAGGGTTCCGTTCTTATGTTTATGTACGGTCTCGAAAAGGAGAGACTTCTTTTTGCCTTCAAGCAAAGGGCTAATCATATCCCTAAAAGATTTCTCGGTGAATTCAGGTTTGATATCAAGAGGGGTCATATCGTAAAATTGATTCTCTCTATACCCGACCTGGCTGATGGCTCCCTGGTTGACATAAATAAACTTCAAAGTATCTGGGGCAAACATGAAGACACAGTCCAGGGTTTGGTCCAAGGTGATTTTGAACTGATTCAGCTGTTTTTCGATTATTTTACGTTCTTCAATTTCTTTGGAAAGTTCATCCCGAGAAACGGTAATGGTTGCCAGGTTTACTGACATTTTATTCAGCGATTGGGCCAAAGAGCCAATCTCATCATTTGAGGTCACATCGGCTCTAGCATTAAGGTGCCCGCTACCAATGGTTTGGGCAGTAACTGCAAGTTTAACGATGGGTCTGGCGGCTAACTTGCCAAGTAAAAGAGCGACAATGCCAGCTAACAAGGTGAAAATAACTCCAGCAAAAATAATGAGCCGAGTTGTTTCATGAGCAACCTCAAAAGCTTCTTCTTCACTAAAAGAGATGACAACATGCCAGCCTTCACCTTTATTGCCCTTAATGTGATCAATCGATTCCTGACTACCACCAAAACCTGTTTTTTCTGATCCCATTGTTGCTCGAATTGGAGCCAGAGCTACGAGTTCTTTTTCATTGTTGTCAGAAATGATTGAGGTGATGATTTCTTTGTTCTGTAATAAACCAACAAGCTCATCGGTCACATGAGTTGAAAGTGGAATAACGTCACGTTCGTACACAATGAGTCCTTTTGTGCGGACGATTCTCAGCTGACCAGGATTGCGAAGGCCAAATTCTCGGACTACATCGGTCAGCAGCCCCATAATTTTCACATTACATTTCAAGATTCCGATTATCTCGTTGTTCTCTTTAATTGGAATAACAACTCCCAGCACATATCCCTTTACGCTAGTATCAAAACCACGATCGTCTAAAAAAACTCGGCCTTGGCCATCATTAAAACATGCCAACCACCAATATTTAGGGGCATGCGCAAGAGTTGTCAGCTTGCCGGTTGTGGCAATCATCGCCCCATAACGGTTGGTAAGAAAAATCTCACCATACATTCCCGGCAGGATTATTTGCTGGGATTTAAGATAATCAGCAACAGGATTGGTCATGTGGGCCTTGATAAAGGGATCGTTGATGTCAGCTGTTTTCTTCCAGCGCTGGTTACGGCGATCAATCTCTTGGTTTCGTTCTTCGTCTGGTAATGCTTCAAAAGTAGAATTACTTTTCAGAAGAGCCACTTTGATAAGTGGAGCAGAGGACAGTGTGAGGGCTATTGTTATTTTTTCTTCAAGATGGGAGTCAATATGCAGAGCGACTTCTTCTGAGATATTTCGAAGATTGGTCAACTCATTATCGATGACAATGTGGTGGCTCTGCATGTCATAACCCCATGAAAGCAGAAGCACAAGAACCGAGCCAAACAAGGTCATTATGACAGCAGCTTTGTACTGTATCTTCAAAATTCTCTCCGTTATATAGTTCCTTTTTGTGGCCACCTTTATGCGAGCGCCATCCATCAACACTTGCGGAGCCAATCCTTTCGCTTAATAAAAACCCATATCACTTCCTTGATCTCCCAAGACCGTTTTTATAATTGTCGAACAGAAGGTTAAATAATATCAAGTGGAAACTGATGTGTAGGAAATTAAGTATGGAGTACGAAACAAAATCTGAAGATGGTTACAGAGCATCGTCACTCTGAGATAACTCCCAGAGATAGCCCTTCCGGGCACAGCGCACCTGTTTATATCCCAGAACAGCCTGGAATTTATTAGTGGAGAATCGGTCCGGAATTTAGCTTGAGCCGGTAGGCATTATAGTTTGGCAAAAAAAACGCAGTAGCAATCAGGTTGATTGACTGTGTTGATGTAGCAGGAGGGTCTTTCTCGCTACTTGATAGCACTTTGTTAATCAGATTTTTTTGAGATAGCCAGGATATAGTTTATCTGCGCAATCCGGGCAAATACCGTGACTGAACTCTACTTCAGAATTATCCCGGATATATGTTTCTATTTGGTTCCAGTAGCCACGGTCGTCCCTGATCTGCTTGCATGATGCGCAAATAGGCAGGAAGCCGCTCAACAGCTTCACCTTGGCAAGCGCTTCCTTGTGTTCGGTGATTTCTAGTTTGAGGGCCTTTTCCGCCTGTCTGCGCTTGTTAATTAATTGGTTGAATTCTTTGCTCAATTGCCCGATTTCGTCGTTCCTTGCCGAAGGGATGATGTTTTGCAGTTCTCCTTCCCTTACCTGCTCAACCTGACTGCTGAAGATAAGGATTGGCTTGATAACCATCTTGAATAGAAGAATAAACATGCCCGCAATATAGATCACAAGTAAAGTAACAAGAGCAGTGATCTTCATTCCAGCCATTGTCTGTAAATTTTTAATTTCTCGCTCGGTCGAGTTTTTTAAGGTCGCCACGTTCGCACTAATCTTTTCAACCTCATTGCGGATTTGCTCCGAGAGTGGCTTGCCAAGAGGTTGGCCCGGGGTCAAATTGTCGACCACTCGCTTGATCCTAATAACCGAGATTTCCATCTTAATAAGCTCGGCCGGTTTATTTTCATCCGGCAATATTGCTTGGAGTTTTCTGGTTATTGGCGGGATCGCGGCAAGATGTTTTTTTAATGAATCGACGTCCTTCAAATCGAGGAGGATTTCTATAGCGATCTCGTGGACGGCATGCTGGACCATCTCCAGCTTGGCGACAGTTTGATAGAGTCTATCGTTGGCAGACCGGTACCCTTGTAAAATAATTGCCGAGGCAATTAATACGGTGAGTGCCGAAGCTGAGAAGAGAATGGTCTTGGCCTTGATCGTCATCGTGGTTCTATATTGTAGCCATGTTTACGGAAAACCTCTTTGCCTTTGGTAACCAGATAATCGTAAAACTTTTTGGCCTCTTTCGGGTTGTGGGCAGTGGTTAGCAGCCCGGCAAACAGTTCATCCTTTACCTGGTATGGTTTTTCTAAAGGAACTACAATAAGGCCCTGCCCTTCGGGAGTAGCGGCCATAACATCCCATTCAATTATCGCGTCGATGCCGCCTTCATTGTATAGCTTGAGGACATCCTGACTGGAGGAACCATAAACCACCACGTTTTTTAGAATGTCTGCTCCTTTGGGGTGCCTCTCGATTATATTTTTGGTGACAATCCGGCCCAGGCTTGCCAGTTTCGGGTTGGACATCGCAATTCGCACTCCTTGGCCTGCCAGGTCGTCCAGCCCTTTTATGCGTTCTTTTGCTTCGGGTGAAACCAGAATCGCCACCACATGCCAGGCAATGAAAGAGCTTTCTGCGACCAGCCCTTTTTCTGAGAGGAGATCAAGGTTTTTCCTGTCCCCCGGCAGGAAGATATCGCCGCTGTTGAAATCAAGGATGTAGTCCCGCAGAATTGAAGAGCCGTCAAATTGGGTCTGGATCTTTAGGCCGGTTTCCTGTCCGAAATTGGCGGCAATCTCGTTGACCGGCACTTTCATCCCTGCCCCAGACAGAAAGAGAATCGTTTTTTTGTTCTGGCCCGTTAAAGAGAAGAAGCCAACCGTCAAAGCGATTATAATAATTGCAGTTAGATAATAATGGTAAGCTCGCATCTCGGATACCCAGGCCTTGCTAAATAGTTTGCTTTTTTAAGGCACTTCACCACTTCATGGCCGGCACTATTACTACACAAAAGCTCATGGTAAGAAATGGCTATAATCAGCAGGGGCAAATTCTTATCAAGGATTAATGCTTCCTTGGCCCAGAATTAGAGAAACCCTCTTTGCTCGACATGTTGTTACATAGATATCTGGAAATTACAGACTTTTGCTTATGTTGCAGCCGCCATAAATTTAGAATAACCACGCCATGTATTTTAAACCAAGCTAAATTTAGGGGTTTACTGCGCTTTTTCCCAAAAGTAGCACGACCTCCCTGGAGATGATCCCAGCCAGCAAACATAAATTGACAAATATCTATTTAGATTTGGGAAGTTCTTAACTCATGGGTGTGCCAGGAATCTGCTCTCCTGATAGTAGGTCTTCAACACGTCTAACGGGATTTCAGAATGCCAGTGGCCGCTTAACTGTGCCCAGGCCCACAATGTGAAAAAAAGCGCCAGAATGCCGAGGGGGAGGAGCAGGGGCGGTACTTTCCGTTGGCCAACGGCTGCAACGGACAGGCAGTCTTCGACCGGGCAGGCCGACACGCATTCCAGGCAGCCGAGACATTCAGGGCTGTTTACCGAATCTTTTTCGGCTACCAGGATTGAGCCGGGACAGACCTTTTCGCATTTATGGCAATCAATGCAGGTATCCCGATCCCTTCTGATCCGGACCGGACTGAACAGGGCCAACAGCCCAAGCAATGCGCCGTAGGGACAGAGGTAGCGGCACCAGAAATTCCTGGAGAAAAAAGAGGCAACGACCAGAACACCCATCACCCAGAGGGTCAGGTTGCTTGGTTCAATGAAAAAAAGCAGCATTTTGGCATCAACCACCAGATTATAAGGAGTACGGTTGAAAGCCTCAATGGCCTGCAGATCCATCTTGAGCAGGATCAGAAAAGCAAAAAAGCTCAGTAACAGGTACTTTAAAGACATCAGTGGTAAATCGAGCCAGATCGGGGCCCGCCAGATGGTTTTCAGCTTCAGGCCGATTTTTTCAACCAGATTGGAGGTGAAGCCAACCGGGCAGATCCAGCCACAGAAGCCTTTGCGAAAAAGCAACCCGATCAACAGGGCGGCGATAAAGATGGTTAAGCCAGCCGGATGAATTTCATCATAGGTGCCGGTCAGTAGCAGGCGCTTGAAACCGACCAGACCGCTGATCGGCAGAAAGGCCTCGACCGAAGGGGGCCTGGCTGCAAAGACCTCGGAAGAACCCATGGCCCACAGGTAAAACATGTAGAAACGGTAGCCGCAGTAGAGGCAGAATAGAGCAAAGGCCGCCTGAACCGCCAGTCGCAGGGTTTTCAGATTTTGTCTTTTAAGTAAGCCGGACAAGCCATCTTTTTTTAGGGAAGTCATTGTCTCTCCTTGGAAAAATCATTGAAAATAATGCGCCATTATACAAAATCCAGGGAAACAAACATTGATATAAGTCAGGTAAATTCGGAAAAATTCGCAGGAGAACATTGCTGGCTAGTGTTAATGGTTGGTCAGGGCTTTGCCTGGATTCGGCTTAGATGCAACATTTATGATGAAAGCCTAAAGAGCAGATTCTCTTCAATCTTGAAGTAACTAGTAATAAGTGGTAATAAGGCCGTTCAAATATCAATTTGGGGTCGGTTGCCTTTCTTGGGTTGCCGACTGTAAACCAACCCTTATCTTACAGGAGTCAAAAGTGACGAAGCAAGAATCATCACTTGAAACCCTCTGGCTTTCCGGAAACGAGGCTCTGGCGCTTGGCGCCAAAGAGTCATCGGTCAAGGTTGCCTCCGGCTATCCCGGCACCCCTTCCACCGAAATTCTGGAAAATCTTACCAAATATGACGAGGTCTACACTGAATGGGCTCCCAACGAAAAGGTTGGCCTTGAGGTGGCAATAGGCGCTTCGTTCGCTGGGGCCAGAGCGCTGGCTACCATGAAACATGTTGGCTTGAACGTCGCGGCTGACCCGTTATTCACGGCATCGTACACCGGGATACGGGGGGGGTTGGTCATCATCGTTGCTGACGACCCGACCATGCACAGCTCTCAAAATGAGCAGGATAGTCGCAACTATGCCTTTGCCGCCAAACTGCCGATGCTGGAGCCTTCCGATCCGGCCGAAGCCAAAGAATTTATTAAAATTGCTTACGACCTGAGTGAAGAATTCGATACCCCGGTCCTCCTGAAAAGTTGCACCAGAGTTGCCCATGTTAAGGGGATAGTAGCTTCCGGTGCAACTACGACTTCAAGGGTAGAGGTTGGTATTGAAAAATCTCCGGCCAAGTTTGTGATGCTGCCGGGTAATGCCAGACAACGCCGCGTGGTTGTTGCCGAACGCCAGCTGCAACTAAGCGCTTTCGCCGAGACCTTCGCTGAAAATAAAATCGAATGGGGTGATCGCAAACGTGGTTTCGTCACCGCCGGGACCTCCTACCTGTATGTAAAGGAGGCCTTCCCCGAGGCTTCGGTCCTCAAACTTGGCATGGTCAACCCACTGCCGATCGCCTTGATCAAAGAGCTGGCTGACGGAGTTGATGAACTGATCATCGTAGAGGAACTCGACCCGTTTCTGGAAACCCAGATCAAGGCCATGGGGATCTCCTGTCGCGGTAAGGAGTTGCTTCCCGCCATTGGTGAATTCAACACCGCCGTCGTCCGGCAAGCGATTTCCGGCGAACCCGGCGCGGCCGAATTTGCTCCGGTTGAGCTGGTGCCGCGGCCGCCCAATATGTGTGCCGGTTGCCCCCATCGGGGTCTGTTCTACAATCTGAACCGCCTCAAGGTTTTTGTCTCCGGGGATATCGGCTGTTATACCCTCGGCTATCTGCCGCCCCTGTCGGCCATGGATTCGTGTGTCTGCATGGGCGCCAGCATCGGTGTGGCCCACGGGATGGCCAAGGCCCTGGGAGATGAAGGGAAGGGCAAGGTGGTCGCGGTTATCGGTGACTCGACCTTTATCCATTCCGGTCTTAACAGCCTGATCAACACAGTATACAATAAGGATTATTCAACGGTTATCCTCCTCGACAACCGGATAACCGCCATGACCGGCCATCAGCCAAATCCAGCCTCCGGCTCGACCCTGATGGGTGAACCGGCCAACTCCATTGATTTTGAGCAATTATGCCGGGCCGTTGGTGTTAAACACGTTCAGACCGTCAATCCCCACGATATCGAAGCAACCTATAAGATCCTGAAGGAAGAGATTGGCCGGGATGAGCCCTCGGTGATAATCACCCGTTTCCCCTGCATCCTTATCCCATCGGAAAAGAAAAGGACGAAATACCCCTTTCATACCGACACGGATAAGTGCACTGGTTGCACCGCCTGTCTGCGCCTGGGTTGTCCTGCTATCCAGTGGCAGCCGATGAGTGAGGAAGAGGCCGTGGCCCAGGGCCGCAAAAAAACCCAGAAGGGCGTGGCGCGAATTGATAAGGCAACCTGCGTCGGCTGCGGGCAATGTCTACCGCTCTGTAAGTTCGAAGCCATCGTTAAAGGGGAGGAAAAATAATGGAATCAAGCGGCAATATCCTTTTCTGCGGGGTTGGTGGCCAGGGGATTTTACTGGCCAGTGAAATAACCGCCCATGCCTTGCTGGCAACCGGCATGGACGCCAAAAAGAGCGAGGTCCACGGTATGGCCCAGCGGGGCGGTTCGGTCGAGGCCCATCTTCGTTACGGCAAGAAAGTTTTCTCTCCCCTGATCGAACCCGGCACGGCCGATCTGCTGCTGGCCTTTGAGATCATGGAAGCTTTGCGTTATCTGCCCTATCTTAACAAGAACAGCAAGGTGATCGTCAACACCCAGCGGATTTTGCCCCCGGCGGTGGCTACCGGCAAGGTCCTTTATCCGGGAAATATTCTGGAAGAGTTGGCCGATCGAGGCCTGACCGTGGTTCCGGTTGATGGTTACGAGATCGCCAAAAATGCCGGTAACGCCAAGGCGGCCAATGTGGCCCTGGTCGGGGCGTTATCAAGTCTGATGCCGATTCCTGAAGAAACCTTTGTTGACGTCATTAAACAGCGGGTGCCGGCCCGTTTTCTGGATGTCAACCTGACTGTTTTCCAGGAAGGTCGAAAGGTCGGTCTGGCGGTTTGAGAGTAAAAGCCTAGTACTCACTTTGTTTTATAAGGGGAACCAAGCGATGATCTGGAACGAAAAAGACGAAACAATGCCCAGGGAGGAGCTGGAGGTCGTGCAGCTGACAAGACTTCAGGCCCAGGTCGAGCGAGTCTACGCGACCGTCCCTTACTACCGCCAGAAAATGGATGAGGCCGGGGTTGCGCCGGGTGATATAAAGTCCCTGCAGGACATCAGGCATTTGCCCTTTACCACTAAAGAGGATCTGCGCAAGAATTATCCGTTTGGACTGTTCACCGTACCGATGGATCGAATAGTCCGGATTCACGCCTCTTCCGGCACCACCGGCCAGCCCACGGTGGTTGGCTATACCAAGCGCGATCTCAAGATGTGGGCCGAGATGATGGCCAGGAGTCTGGCTTGTGCCGGTGTAACCCGTAAAGACGTGGTGCACAACGCCTACGGCTATGGCCTGTTTACCGGCGGCCTGGGCGCCCATTACGGGGCAGAAGAGATGGGCTGTGCGGTGATTCCGATCTCCGGCGGCAATTCCAAGCGGCAGATTACCCTCATGAAGGATTTCGGCTCGACCGTTTTACTGGCTACCCCCTCCTATACCCTGAATCTGGCCGATACCATGGCCGATATGGGTGTTGATCCGAGTGAGCTGAAACTTCGGGTCGGCATCTTCGGTGCTGAGCCGTGGAGTGAGAAGATGCGGATTGAACTGGAACGTCGTTTCCAGATCAAGGCCATCGATATCTACGGCCTGAGTGAGGTCCTTGGTCCCGGCGTCGCCTGTGAATGTATTGAGGAGCAGAAGGGTCTTCACATCATGGAGGATCATTTCCTGCCTGAAATCGTTGATCGTGACAGCTTCGCACCGCTAGCTCCTGGAGAAAAAGGGGAACTGGTTTTCACCACCCTCACCAAGGAGGCCTTCCCGGTTATTCGCTACCGGACTAAAGATGTCTGTCAGCTGATCACGGATGTCTGCACCTGCGGGCGGACCTTCTATCGAATGCCTAAGATAACCGGCCGGACCGATGATATGCTGATCATCCGTGGCGTCAATGTCTTCCCGTCCCAGATCGAAGAAGTACTGGTAGGCACCGAAGGGGTTGAACCCCATTACCAGCTGATCGTTGAACGGGACGGCTCATTGGACACCATTGAAGCCCAGGTTGAGGTCAGTGAGGACTTTTTCTCCGATGAGGTGAAGGTGCTGGAAGATCTGGCCTTGAAACTTCGCGTCAAGATAAAAGATCTGCTTGGCATCTCGTGTAAAATCAAACTGGTGGAACCAAAAACTATTCAACGTAGTGAAGGGAAGGCCCAACGGGTAATTGACAATCGCAAGATCTAATCAAGGGTGAGTGGCATGAATGTACAACAGGTAGCTGTTTTTCTGGAACATAAACCGGGTCGCCTTGCCGAGATCAGCCATTGCCTGGCTGAAAACAATATAAACATTCGGGCTCTGTCCCTGGCCGATACCACAGATTTTGGGATCTTGCGGCTGGTCGCTGACGATACCGCCAAGGCGAAAAAGGTTCTCAAAGAAAACGGTTTCACGGTAGGCATCACTGAAATTATAGCCGTTGCCGCCGAGGACAAGCCGGGCGGCATGGACAAGATCCTGCAGGTGGTCAGTAAGGCCGAACTGAACGTTGAGTATATGTACGCCTTTACCCAGAAAAGTGGGGAGTCGGGAATACTGCTTTTTAAATTTGACGCCCCCGATCGGGCCTTGGCGGCCTTCAACGAGGCCGGCTTCAAGATTTTAAGTGGCGAAGAAGTTCACACCATGTAATTATACGTCTCTGTCCCATAAGCCAATTCTCTCTTCATGGTAAATGGCGGAGATTTATTTAAACATCAACATAAATAAGTAAAAGGAGGAAAAGGTGGAAAAATTTCTTAAAGCGGGTCCAGCTACAATCTTAGCCTTACTGGCTGTTTTTGCCCTGATACTGCCAACCGGCTGTACAAAAAAGGAAAAAGAAACCATCAAGGTCGGTGCCATTCTTGCGGTAACCGGCGGTGCTTCCTTCCTTGGCGGCCCTGAAGCCAGAACCATCCAGATGCTGGCCGATGAACTGAACGCCCAGGGCGGTGTTAATGGTCACATGGTCGAGCTGATCATCAAAGATTCTGGTGCCAATCCGGAAAAAGCTATCTCCTTCGCCAAACAGCTGATTGAGGAAGATAAGGTCTTCGCCATTATCGGACCTTCCACCAGCGGCGAAACCATGAAAATCAAGAACATCGCCGAAGAGGGAAAGACCATTCTCCTTTCTTGTGCGGCGGCCCAGGTTATCGTAAATCCGGTGGCCAAATATGTTTTCAAAACTCCCCAGAAAGACAGTGACGCGGTCAAGAAGATCTATGCTGCTATGAAAGATAAGGGCATCACCAAGATCGCCGTCCTGGCCGGCAACACCGGTTTCGGTAAAGCCGGTAAAGGTCAGCTGACCAAGATTGCCCCGGAATTCGGCATCGACGTTGTGATGGCTGAAGTATACGATAAAAAATCCACCGATCTTAGCGCCGTAGTCGCCAAACTGATGGCCAACAAGGAGATCCAGGCCGTGGTTAACTGGTCCATCGTTCCGGCCCAGGGCATCCTGGCCAAGAACATGCGCCAGGCCGGTTGGAACGTTCCTCTGTTTCAGAGCCATGGTTTCGGCAACATTAAATACGTAGAAACAGGCGGCGCTGCAGCCGAAGGCATCATCTTTCCGGCCGGCCGTCTGCTCGCCCCGGAACTGCTTGCTGATGGCGATCCTCAAAAAGAATTGCTGATCAATTACAAGGCAGCCTACGAAAGCAAATACAATGAACCGGCCAGCACTTTCGGTGGCCATGCCTATGATGCCTTTAAGATCCTCTGCCGCGCAATCAGCCAGGTCGGCGCTGACAAGGAGAAGGTTCGTGATGCCATCGAGAATCTGAAAGGCTTTGCCGGTACCGGCGGGGTCTTCAACTTCTCACCGACAGATCACAACGGTCTGGCGATAGACGCCTTCGCCATGTGGATCGTTAAGGATGGCAAATTTGCTCCTTATCAGAAATAGCGTTAACGTAATCCATAAGCTTTAAGGAACAAAACGCCGCCATCTCTAAGAATCAGGGAATGGCGGCGTTCCAATATTCAACAGACTGACTATTAATGACTAGCGAGCTCTTTCTCCAATATGTCTTTGCCGGTTTGACCTATGGCATTATTTATGCCATTGTCGCCATCGGTTTTAATATCATCTATAATACCACCGGCATAATCAATTTCGCCCAGGGCGAATTCGTGATGCTCGGCGGCATGATCGCCATCTCTTTGAATAATTTCATGCCGATGGTGGTGGCGATAGTTCTGGCGGTGATGATCACCATGGTTATCGGGGCCCTGATCGAGATCGTCTTCATCCGCTGGCTGGAGAAACCTTCGGTTTTGCGGCTGATTATCATCACCATTGGCCTGTCGATTCTGATTCGTGAGGTGGCTCTCCATATCTGGGGCGAAAGCGTACGGTCCCTACCTTATTTTGTCGGTAACGAGGTCACCTCAATCTCCATCCTTGGTACCAGAATATCTCCCCAGGTTCTGTGGGTGATGGGGGTATGTACCGTAATGGTGCTCTGCCTGAGTCTCTTTTTCAGGTTTACCCTGATGGGCCAGAAGATGCAGGCCTGTGCCGCCAACCGGACTGCGGCGACTCTCTGCGGGATTAACACCAGAAACATGGTAACCCTTTCTTTCATGCTCAGCGCCGGCATCGGCGCTCTGGCCGGTTGTGTGATGTCGCCGATTACCTACACCCAGTATGACGGCGGTACCGGTCTGGCCATCAAAGGTTTTACCGTGGCCATTATGGGTGGCCTTGGCCACAGCATGGGGGCTGTGGCGGCCGGCTTATTGCTGGGCCTGCTTGAGGCCTTCAGCGTCAGTGTCCTGCCCCTGGCCTTTCAGGATGCCATCTCCATCAGTATTCTGCTGGTTATTCTTTTCGTCCGGCCCCACGGTCTTTTCGGCCGCAAGGATGCCGCTGGCCTCAAGGAGTTTTGAGAGATGAAAAGATACCGGCCCCTTGCCATTCTCGCGGTTCTGGTCGTTTCCGTTCAACTTCTGACCCACTGGACCGGGACGCCATATTATCTGACCCAGCTGACCATGGCCGCTTATTACTCGGTGGTCATCATCGGCCTGTGTCTGTTGATGGGCTATGCCGGCCAGATTTCGCTGGGCCACGCCGGTTTTTTTGCCATCGGCGGCTATATGTCGGCCATGCTTACTACCCATAACCTGTTACCCTATCAGGATCAGGGCTGGGTGGTGCTACTTGACAAGATCGGCTTTCTGGTCGCCAGCGAGGATCTGTACGGCGGAGCGCTGTTGGCCTTTGAACCCTGGGTCGCTGCTCTGGTCGCCGTCATTCTGGCCATGGTTATCGCCTTTATCATCGGTATTCCCATCCTTAAATTAAAGGGCCATTATCTGGCCATGGGTACCCTGGGCTTCGGGATTATTGTCTACCGGGTGTTCCTCGCTTCAGAAATTTTCGGTGAGGCCGACGGCATTTCCGAGGTGCCGGGCTTTACCTTGTTGCCTGGGGTGACCGTCACCGGCAGTTTCGGGGCCAGGATAGGCAATTATTATATTGCCTGGGGGATGTTGATAATTGCGATGGCCCTGGTGCTCAATCTGATCAACTCCCGGGTGGGTCGCGCCTTACGAGCCATTCACGGCGCCGAAGACGCGGCTAATGCCATGGGGATTGATACCGCCCGCTATAAGCTGAAGACCTTCGTGCTGAGCGCTGTTTTGGCGGCCGTCGCCGGGGTGTTTTTAACCCATTATAACGGCGGCATCGGGCCATCCGAGGCCGGGGTAATGAAATCGGTTCGGTACGTCTCCATCGTTGCCGTCGGTGGCATGGCCAATCTCTGGGGTGCCATGAGCATGGGCATAATTCTGAACTTCCTCTCCTTGCGCGGCCTGTTCGGTTCTTACGACGATGCTGTCTTCGGGGCGATCCTTATTATCATCATGCTCTTTGCGCCGGAAGGGATTTTGCGGTTAAATCTGCTGAGCAAACTGAAAAAAATTCTGGGGGGTAATCGCTCATGACCATCCTGGAAATCAATAATTTAAACAAAAGATTCGGTGGTCTTCAGGCCGTCCAGGATATAAGCTTCGCAGTCGAAGAGAACAGTATCAAGGCGGTTATCGGACCCAATGGCGCCGGCAAGACGACCCTTTTCAACCTGATTTCCGGGGCCTTACCGCTTGATGCCGGGACCACAATCTTTCAGGGCAGAGAGATCCAGGGCTTGCAGCCTTACCAGATCGCCGGTCGCGGCATAGCCCGCACCCATCAGAATATCAAGTTGTTTCCCGGCATGACCGCCCTGGACAATGTCATGGTTGGCCGACATCCCCAAAGCCGGGCCGGATCTGTGGTCGGGATGCTTAATCTGCCTTTCC
>DAOVJK010000293.1 GCA_030673265.1 Pseudomonadota bacterium
CCTTTATTAATTACCTGACGTAACCGGTCGGTACCCGCCTCAGGGGCAAGAGTAAAGCCGCTTTTCCTGACCCGTTTGATCTGGTCCATAATCTCGGGGGTCAGGGTCCCGACCCGCATAGACGGCATCGACACCGAAACCCGTTGCTTGACCAGCCGATCCATCAACCTGACCAGCAGGTCGGAGATACATGAGTAGTCCCCGGTACTGAGAGAAAGCAGGGCCAGTTCATCAAAACCGCTTTCAGCGATGCCTTTTTCAGCCAATTCAAAGACCCGACCAGGAGACCTCTCCCGGACCGGACGATAAATTATCCCGGCCTGGCAAAAACGACACCCCCTAGTACAACCCCGGGCAATTTCAATGCCCAGCCGATCATGAACAATTTTGCCTAAGGGTACCAGAGGCAGATCTCCGCCGGTATCTTCAATGTCGGCAAGAATGCGGCGGCGGACAGAACTTCGTCCATCTTTGCCTTTTATTCCGCTAAAATTACCAAGCGTATCGTAGGCCGCTTCAAAAAAAGCAGGCACGTAAAGACCTTCCACCATCGCCAGACGAGACAGAACCTCGGGACGACTCCAGCCTGCTCTTTTAGCAGCAACGAGCAAATCGGCAACCTCAACAATCGCCTCTTCCCCATCTCCAAGCAGAATAGCATCGAAGAATTCCGCCACCGGTTCGGGGTGAAAGGCACAAGGTCCACCACCGATCACCAGAGGATGGCTTTCATCACGGTCCGCACTGCGAAACGGCAGTCCGGCCAAGTCGAGCACGGTCAAGATATTGGTATAACAAAGCTCATAGGGTAAAGTGATCCCCAGCATATCGAACTCACCCAAGGGGCGATGGGTTTCCAGGGAGAACAGCGGTCGGTCAGTGCTGCGCAGAAGCTGCTCCATATCCGGCGCCGGGGTATAAGCCCGTTCCGCCAAGACATCAGGCTGGCCATTCAATAGATGATACAGAATCTGTAACCCTTGATGGGACATCCCGATCTCGTAGAGATCCGGGAAGATCAGGGCAACCCGCAAGCTCGTCTGTTGCCAGTCTTTCTTAACAATATTTAGTTCATTACCACTGTACCGACTTGGTCGGTTGACCAGCGGCAGGATATCATCAATATTCAATTTACTTTCACTCTTTTAAAAACGGGAGGAAGTTCCAAGGCAAAATCTGCCGCAGAGAACGGGGTATCGGTTTGCCAATCGCGCAACCTGATCAACAATTCACCGGCATGATCACTACTGGTTATAGTTATAAGGCCAGGCAAACTACAGGGCCCGGCAGAATAATCACCATAGCCGATCTTTAGGGCCACCTTGCCATCTTCGTTAAACTGGAGATATTGGCGGATTAATTGTCGTTCCGGCTCAAAAAGGACCAGACTGTGGATATTATCCTGAATACTTTCAAGTTCCAGCCAGGCCCCCCGTCCCTCCTGATCAGAACTGGTGGCCAGAATCCGCACCTCGCCAGGGGCCAGCTTTCCGGTCAGCGGATAAAAGCTGGTAGCCGGATCAAAACCGGTGGGCGCAAAGCGCCGGAACGCTTCGGAGTCAACCCTGCCTTCATAACTGAGAGACTCGCTCAACAAGGCATAGCTGAAATTTTCACCATCACTGACCAGGACAACCAACGGCTGACCAAAGGGGTTAATGCCAACAAGTTTCAAAAAAGCTGGCGCCTTGGCCTGCAGATAACCACTCATCGTCCCGGAGTACAAACTTGAATCGAGGGTAATGGTGATGTCGGCATCAACACTGTTTTTACATTGACGCTGCTGACCGACCATCTCCTTGAACGATTGCCTGACCAACAAACTTTCCGGCCCTGAGTGGGGCAAACGACCGGGCAAACCGGCGCAACCGGACAAAAAAACCAACAGCCAGAAACCTAGCAGAACATGGCAAAAAACCATTATCACTTACCGGCGGCCTCTATCTTTTTCCTGAGCAGGCTCTTCTTTTTATCATCTTTCTGGAGCACCAAAGCCTTACCCCAGGCCGACCGGGCCTTTTTTACCTTGCCAAGCCGGTAGTAAACATCACCGATATGTTCGTTAATAGCTGGATCGTCCCCTTCTATTTCAAGAGCTTTCTGTAACTCCGCAAGGGCCTCATCAAGTCGGCCCATCTTAAATAAAACCCAGCCCAGACTATCACGAACAAAGCCATCATCCGGCTTAAGTTCCAGAGCTTTTTCAACATACGCCAAGGCCTTATCCAGTTCCACGCCACGCTCAGCCCAGGTGTAACCCATATAATTGAGGGCGTAAGGCTCATCAGGACTTGTGACCAAAACCTTTGCCATGGTTAGCAAAGCTCCGTCCACATCACCCTGCTCGTCCTGCAACAGGGCATATTCAAGAAGCAGATCTTTGTCATCCGGGTAGAGAGTCAGTGCCTCTTGAAAAACTTTCAACGCCTCATCGGTCTTCTGCTGATCCTGAAGGACTGAAGCAAGAGCGGGGTAGAAACTTTTTCGACGAGTTTTCTCGTCGGAGATCCTTCCCCGCAATAAGTCGAGCGCCGCCCCATAATTTTTCTCTTCCAGCAGAATACGAGTGAGAAAAACAGTGGCATTTTCATAATCGGCACTCTGCGCCCCAACCTTTCGCAAACTGCTTTTGGCCGCCGCCACATCGCCTTTATCATGATAGGCAACCGCTGTCAGGATTCTGGCGTCATTAAACCCAGGATCACTGTCAAGGATGTTCAGCAAATGACTAATCGCTTCGTCGTATCTTTTACGATCAAGGAGCAACCGGCTAAGATTCAACTCGACCTTCAGTGGGTCTGCCGCAAGGGGCATTAATTCCTCCA
The DNA here is from genome assembly GCA_030673265.1 of Pseudomonadota bacterium. Lineage (GTDB taxonomy): Bacteria > Desulfobacterota > Desulfobulbia > Desulfobulbales > JAGXFP01 > JAGXFP01. The sequence continues at coordinate 2,826 of DAOVJK010000293.1, forward strand.
TTTCGACAATGGCCTCATTGATGCGATCCATCCTCAGCAGCAAGGAAATGGTCATAGCCCTGACCCGTTCATTACTTTCATCTTCGGCAATAATTTGCCGATATAACTTCAGAGCATCGTCGGGAAACCCGTTCTTCGCCAAAAAAAACGCTGCCTCAAAAGCCAGAAATGGCGACCAATTCAACTCCAAAGCCTTTTCAAAAGAGCTTCGAGCCTTATCAAACTTCTCGGTTTCCAGATAAATCTTGGCCAGATAATGATAGCCGATGAAGGATTCGGGATTTAACTTAACTAGTTTTTGAAGGGTATCTCTGGCCTCATCAAATTTTTTCTGCCTGGCGTATAACGCACCAAGCAACAACATATTATCATAATCTTTTGGGTTTTTACTGATAACATCCAGGTAAAGGGCCTCGGCCTTATCAAACTCTTCCATACTTACGTATAAATTAGCCAGAAAACTATATGATGACAGATCTTCGGGATTCTCATCAATAATCGTCTTAATCCAACCGGCGGCCACATCCTTCTTGTCCATATTAATCAACAGGACAGCTAACCGATGCATGATTTGCACGGCATGCAGATCACAGACCAGGGCTTTTTCGTAGGCTTCACGCGCCTCTTCCAATTTCCCCTCAAGCTCAGCGGTCCTGCCCCACATGAAATAAAAATAGGAACATTCGCTTTCCACAAAATCGGCAGACGGGTCAAGACCTTCCGCCAATTTAGCGGAAGGCTGGTAGCCGCCACCAGCGCAGGCACCGGAAAAGAGAGCAACTATGATAATCGCCAGAAAATTGTTTTTCATCATTCTTCCCTTGGAAAATTAAAGGCGGGATCGGTTACGGTGGGGCTTAATATCCCTTCTCAGCCAGCATCTCATTCACTTTAGCCACAATCTCTTGGTGGACCTTGTCAGGAGAGCTTGCAGCATCAATCCTGGCGATGTAACCCATCTCAAATCCGGCAAACACTGCCGCTACTTTGGCAAGAACGTCCTCCCGCTCGAAATCGTTCAAAGATTCACCCCGTAAGGTTTTGATCCGATGCACACTCTCCGCCGGAGTCAAAGTCAGCAACAAAAC
>DAOVJK010000083.1 GCA_030673265.1 Pseudomonadota bacterium
CTTCAGGCACTTCAGGCACTTCAGGCACTTCAGGCACTTCAGGTACTTCCAACTTCAGGCACTTCCAACTTCAGGCACTTCTTTCAGTCTCTCCCCTGCTTCTTCTCTGCCACCATCTTATCCAACTCACCGATAAAAACCTCCAGCAATTCTCCTTCCGGAACCTTCCTGAAGACTTTGCCTTTCTTGAAAATAATCCCGAATCCGTTGCCGCCGGCTAAGCCAAGATCTGCCTCCCGGGCTTCTCCCGGGCCATTGACCACACAGCCCATAACCGCGACCTTCAAAGGGGTCTCGATGGCCTGGACGTGTTTTTCAACCTTCTCGGCCAGGTCGAACAAATCGACCTGACAACGGCCACAGGTCGGGCAGGATATAAGCTCCGGACCGCGCTGCCGGATATGCAGGGCGCGCAACAACTCATAGGCGACGCGAATCTCCTCGACCGGATCACGGGTCAGGGAAATACGCATCGTATCACCAATCCCCTCGGCAAAAAGAATGCCCAAGGCAACACTTGACTTCACCGTCCCGCCTATCAGGCCACCTGCCTCAGTTACCCCGAGGTGCAGGGGATAATCGCATGCAGCCGACAACTGCCGATAGGCATCGATTGTCGTCAACACATCGGATGATTTAATCGAAACCTTGATCTCCCGAAAATCCATCTTTTCCAGAAGGGCGATATTACGTAGCGCACTCTCAACCAGAGCGGCCGGGGTGGGATGACCATAACGGGCCAGAATATCCTTCTCAACCGAGCCGGAATTAACCCCGACCCGAATCGACACCTGATGGGCCTTGGCCGCCTCAACAACCCGGGCCAATTTCGCTGGACCACCGATATTGCCGGGATTGATTCTGATCCCCTGGGCGCCATGTTCCATGGCAGCCACCGCCAGACGGGAATCAAAATGGATGTCTGCGATCACCGGGAGCGAAATCTGGGCCCGAATAGCCTGGATCGACTCGGCCGCCTCCACATCCAGGACTGCCACCCGGATGATTTCACAACCCACCGCCTCCAGCCTTTTAATCTGAGCAACGGTGGCATCGACATCGCGGGTATCGGTGTTGGTCATCGACTGCACCGCAATGGGGGCACCACCGCCAACCGGCACATCGCCGACCATCACCTGCCTGGTATTTTTTCGCTCGATATTCATCTTAGTATTTTCAGCCGCCTCTCTACCTCTAATCAAGCTGTTAATTATAACCGTTCACCCCGTTTCTTGCACCCAAAAGCGTGGCTCACCAGATTAACCATTTGTAGGCAAAAAAAAATCCACGCCCCGGGGGGCATGGATTTTTCGCAGCTGACAACATTAGCTCAGACCATTGCAGGTCAGCTCATCACTAGAAACGGCTGTCGAGCAGAATATAGAAATTATGAAACTCCGGCTCATTGGCCTGCATCATGTCACTAACATACTCCATGGGCAGACCAAAAGGCATCCCGGTACCGGTGGCCTCATAGACAATCTTGGTATAGCCAGTCCTGAGAAAAAGGTTCCGATTGATGGGCTGAATATAGTAAGCGTCGAAGGCTTCACCGCGGGTTGCCAGGCGGTTAAAGATCTCAGCGGGCCCGGGGGTGTAGCTAAACCAGTACTTGTTGCCCCGGTTGTACTCAAAGCCAATCTTGGGCCGATTGAGAAAGCTGACCGGCAGCTCGTAACGAAAACCGGCGTACCAGGCCCAGCCGGTAGTTGGGTCAGTCGGGGCTTGATCAGGCGAGCCATCTGGAATGCCATCAAGCATCATAGGTCCGCTGAAGAGGCCAAAGTTTTCTCCACCGAAATTAATGGTATTGCCGCTGGGCTTGTTCCTGTTCTGCCCGTAGGAGGCAAATAAATCAAGCCCAGAGCCAAGCAGGTTGGGGACCTGGAGATGAGCACCGTAAAGGGTGACATCACCGAGATTATCAATGGCTTCGCCATATACCGTTGAATATGGGCTCTGCATCAGAATGTTCTTGGCGGGCACATAACTCAAAACCAGCAGGCTGTCCCGCAGGCCCGGCAACTCGGTTTCAAAAAACAGGGCCTGGACCCGGTTATCGTCATAGGACTCATCCCAGACATGGTCCATATAATTCATTGAGGTCTGATCGGCATCATACTGGACAGCATGCGCGAAAAAATAACGGAAGCCTGAATTCTTCAAATGTAGATAACGCTCAACCCCGGCGGTGGCGACAATCCCGTCCGGCTCGCCATCAAACATCAGGGCCGGATAGACCGACTGGCGTTTACGATTCTCTTTAAACTCGAGGGGCGGGCCGTCGGAGGTGGGCAAGCGGCCGAAGCTGAAACTGACCGGTGTAATGAATTTTGGCGTCCAGTCGATATAGAAACGGTCGACCTTCAGATTGGTCGTGCCGTCAGAGATATGGGCCCGATTGGTATCCTGGCTGAAGAAAGCACCCGTCGAGTCGGCCCAGTTCTTCTGGAGGGCGAGCCGACCGGCGAATTTGATGGACCTGGAAATCTCGGCATTCATATTGATCCGGAAACGACTGCTCCAGTTGGCATCATTGCGCTCGTTTTCGGCCGCGACGGGAATCCAGCCCAGATAAGTCGGAGAAGAAGGATTAAAGTCAACATACATGCCGACATAATTCTTAACCTGATAGTTGTCCATCCGGACCCTGACTTCAACGCCCAGATTGATCCGGTCCAGCAGAGCGGCTGTTTCAACTTCGTCCAGGGTATCATAGATCTCGGAGATATCCCGATTCATCTTCCTGAGTTTCTTATCGGAATAGGTGCCGGCACCCGCAGGAGGAGTCTTGGCACCCGCAGGAGTCGTGGCTCCAGCCACCGGTGTCTCACCGATCTTACTCTCCAGCGCATTGATCTGCCTTTGCAACTCATCGAGCTTATTGACGGTCTCAGGGCTTTCGCCAACCGGTGTCTTATCGGTAGCAGCCCGGGGCAGAGAGGTCTTACCCGCCAGGGCATCGACCTGCTTTTGCAACTCATCAAGCCTGTTCTTGGTCTCACGGTATTCGCCAATCGGCACCTTCACCATCAATTCTGCGGCAAAAGCGGTACAAGGCCAAATCAGCAACACCGCCATCGCAATCAGCATTTTTCTCACGTTATATCCTCCTGATAAAAAGATTCTCTGCAAGTGAGTTAATTTCATTTGGGTATCGCCAGCATCTGGGGTTGATCGCTATCGGCGGCATACTCCTCAAGATATTCGAGAATCGAGTCCATATCCCCTTCAGAAACCTCAAGTTCCACCGGATGACGCTGACGCTTGAAGTATTTAACCCACACCCTGGCAGCCTTATCACCAGGGTTTACAGGCGCAGCCGCGCCTCCTTTCATATGGCAGGATCCACACTGCGACTTGAACGTGGCCTCTCCACCTCCGTCAGCCCAGGCAACCGCTGTCATGGCCAACCAAGAAAAGGCAACGAGAAAAATTGCAACTTTTTTCAAGATGTACCCCCTATCTTTTAGTTTTGGTTTTAATTGAATTGAAAATTATCACAACAGCGACAGCTAACCTATCGTTATTATTTGTCTTTTTAGAAACATCGCCACCAACACAAGACTACAATTATTTAATGATGTGCCATAATACTTTCGATTGATAATTTTTTCCACTACTAATAGGCTGATTTTGTTAGATTTTTTGTTTTAGCCAAAATATTCTTAAAAGATCACCTGATTTGCCAGGGGCTTACTTACTCCACAGATAACCATTGGAATTATCGGGGGACACGACATTATAAAGGATCCTGACTATCATCATCAGCCAGGGTCTACACCGTTTAACCAAAGCGGCTCCCGGAAGATCCGGGGCCACGGCAGGTCAGAATCAACAGATCCTCGGCAGTTGCTCACCAACCGGCATATCAAGAACCTGGCTGACCCCAAGAGCGGTCTGCAGAGCAACAACTCCGGGATGCTCGGCAACCACCTCACCAATTACCATGGCCTGCCGCCCCAGAGGATGCTGCCTCATCACCTGGACAATATCCTCCGCGACAGCGGCCGGAACCACTGCAACCAACTTGCCTTCATTTGCCACGCTTAATGGATCAATCCCCAGTATCTCGCATGCTCCCAGAACATCAGAATTCACCAATACCTTCTCCTGTTCAACCACAATCCCTGTGGCGGCCGATCTGGCAAACTCGTTCAAGGTCGTGGCCAGCCCGCCTCTGGTTGGGTCACGCATGGTGCGGATCTCCTTACTGACCATCAACATATCTGCAACCAACGAGTTAAGGGCGGCCGTATCACTCTCGATCCCGGACTGGAAAGAAAGGCCCTGCCGACAGGTCATGATGGCCATACCATGATCGGCCACCGAACCGGACAAAATGATTTTGTCACCCGCCGGCAGGCTGGCAACCGACATATTAACCCCCTCCGGAACCACGCCAATACCAGAGGTGTTGATGAAGATTTTATCACAGCTCCCTCGAGGAACCACCTTGGTATCACCGGTAACGATCTGCACCCCGGCTCCCCAGGCCGCCTCCTCCATACTTAGGAGGATGCGGTGCAGGGCCTCCAACGGCAACCCTTCCTCAAGAACAAAACCAACACTTAAGTAGAGGGGGTTGGCGCCGGCCATGGCGATATCATTGACGGTGCCGTTAATGGCCAGATCACCGATATTGCCACCCGGGAAAAAAATCGGATCTACCACAAAGGTATCCGTACTGAAGGCCAAACGCCCCGGCGGCAAGGTCAAGACAGCCTGGTCCTCAAGCCGGTCAAGGGTCTCATTGCCGAACCGGGGCAGAAACAACTTCTCAAGCAGTTCAGCCGAAAGTTTACCGCCGCTGCCATGGGCCAACTGCACACTATCATGGTTCAGCCTCGGCAGCGGGCAGCTAAAACTTGAGAAATCTTCATCATTTTTATTATCGTCACTCATAAATCCATCCGAGTTGAGATTCAGCTTAACGGTTGATACTTGTAATAAGCGGCACAGGCCCCCTCACTTGAAACCATCGTCGCTCCCAGCGGATGCTCCGGCTTACATTCTGTCCCAAAGACCGGGCATTGATTAGGCCTTTTCAGCCCCTGCAAGACCTTGCCACTAATGCATGCCTCCGGCTCATCGACCTCTACCCCGGCTACGTCGAATCGAAGGGCGGCGTCAAAGCTGGCATATCTTTTGCGAATCCTGAGGCCACTATCCGGCAACAAACCGATCCCCCGCCATTTTTGACCGGTTACCTCAAACACCTCGGCAACCGCCTTGCGGGCCACCACATTACCATCGTGCCGCACCGACCGGACGTATTGGTTCTGCACCTCGCAGCGCCCATCTTCAAGCATTCTGACCACCATCAGGATACCCTCAATAATATCATTTGGTTCAAGACCGGTGGCTACGATCGGCACCTGATATTTTTTGGCAATCTCTTCGTATTCGCCGAGCCCCATAATCGTACAGACATTACCGGCCGCCAGATATGCATTGACCTGATTTTCTTCAGAAGAAAGCAGAGCGGTAATCGCCGGCGGCACCAGCACATGGCAGACCAGTTCGCTGAAGTTGGTAAGCCCCTGTTTTTCGGCCTGGATAATTGCCATGGCATTGCCAGGGGCGGTGGTCTCGAAACCGATGGCGAAAAAGACCACTTCCTTCTCCGGGTTGTCCCGGGCAATCTGCAAGGCTTCAAGAGTTGAATAAACTACCCTGACATCGGCCCCGAGGGAGCGGGCAATCAGTAGATCCCTGTCACTGCCCGGCACCCGCAGCATATCACCGAAACTGCAAAAGATAACTTCAGGCCGCAGCGCAATCGCGATAGCCCGGTCGATGGTCTCGAGCGGAGTCACACAGACCGGACAGCCCGGCCCATGCACTAGCCTGATCTCTTTCGGCAGGAGCTGGTCGATGCCGCTTCTGACAATGGCGTGGGTCTGACCACCACAAACCTCCATAATCACCCAGGGCCTGGTAACGGTCTTTCTGATCTCGTCCAGCATATTGCCGGCCGTGACCGGATCCCGGTATTCAGAAATAAATTTCATTCTATTTTGCCTTCCTTGTCCAGGGGCTCACCAAAGACATCGACCCCGTCGCGGGCGGCAGCATCGGTATACTCCCGCCAGGCATCATAGCTGCGAGCCGCCTCCTCCTCGTTAATGACGGAAATGGCAAACCCGGCATGGACTACGGTATACTGACCGGTCTCGATCTCCGGCACGTACTCCAGACAGGCCTTGTTAACCGTACCGTTATAATCAATCTTGCCCATCTTCATTCCAGCCTCTTCGTAGATCTCGATCAATTTACCAGGAACCGCCAAGCACATAACAAAACTCCATTTTTATATTATTACAGACGGTAATGACCCCATAAAACCGCTAAGCCTCTGTCAACAAATAACATGGCCAAACAATTAAGCTGAATGGCATAAGGGGCCATAATAACAAACACCATAAACGGCCATGTTGTTTTATAACGGCCCCTAAAGATGGCTAAGTTAAAACTTCGATATATAAGGAGTAGGGTCTTTTTGTGAGTGAGGCCAGACATTTGGTCTGCCGAACGAACAAAAATACCCTACGACGCAGTAGATCGGAGTTTTTACGACGCCATCAAATATTGTCGGCCGATCATCGCCTGCCCCAGAGACAGACAGCCATCCCCAGCCGGAAGCTGTGAGTGGGTCAGAACCTCGAAGCCCTTTACCTCTAAAAGTCCGACCAAACCCTCCAGCAACAGATAGTTATTGAAGACCCCGCCGCTCAAAACCACGGTATTTATAGCAGAACCAGCTCTGACTCGTTCAGCAGCGCCGGCCAACATTTCAACCAGAGTCCGGTGAAAACGGCGGCTGATACTCTGTCTGGTCGCCCCAGCCATGACCTCGGCCGTTACCTGGCGAATCAGACCGCGAACTCCGAGATGAAAGATATCACCATTTTCGAGAATATCCCAATGATAAGGTTCACCAATCTCCTGGCCCGCGGTTTCCATTAATTCTATGGCAGCCTGACCTTCATAGGCAATCACCTGCCGCCCGCCACACAGTGCCGCAACCGCATCAAATAACCGGCCACAGCTGCTGGTCAAAGGACAGTTAAGGCCATGCTTAATCATTTCCCGCACCGGTTCGTAATTGTGCTCTGCCAGAAAAGGCAGAACCGGACCAGACTCATCATAGGCCATGTCAAGATAAGCCAACGCCGTGCGCCAGGGCGCCTTGACCGCCGCATCACCACCCGGCAATGGCATTGGTTCCAGACAACCATGCCGCCGGAAACCGCTATAATCGCCGGTCAGGATCTCGCCACCCCAGATAGTCCCATCCGGGCCGTAGCCGGTACCATCGAGGATAATCCCAATTACAGGCCCTTCAATCTTGTTCTCGGCCAGACATGAGGCGAGATGGGCATGATGATGCTGCACGGCCAATACCGGCAAACCCTGCTCTTCTCTGGCCCAGCGGGTTGACAGATAGGCTGGGTGCAGATCGTGGACCACCAGTTGCGGCTCAGCCTCGAAAATTTTCTGCAAATGAACAATTGTTTCCTGAAAAAAACCATAGGCGCCAAGATTCTTGATATCGCCGAGATGTTGGCTCGGGAAGGCCTGATCGCCTTTAAGCAGACAAACCGTATTTTTCAACTCTCCGCCAACAGCCAAAACCTGGGGGCCATCTGCGGCAAGCTGCACCGGCCGGGGCACATAACCCCGGCCTCGCCGCAAGGGCCGGATCTTCCCAGCCATTTCAACCACCACGGAGTCATCACTCCGCATATAGATCTCACGATCATGGATCAGGAAATAATCGGCTATTCCCGCCAGTCTGGCCAAGGCTTCGTTATTATCAATGCAGATAGGTTCTTCGCTTAAATTACCGCTGGTCATCACTAATGGCCCGGCAAACTCCCGTAACAGCAGATGGTGCAGAGGAGTATAAGCCAGCATAATCCCAAGTCTGGCAAGGCCTGGCGCCACCGAGGACGCCAGCCCATTATCAGAAAAAGAACAGGCTGGCGCGAGCAGGATCGGTGCCGCTACCGAGGTCAGGACCTCTGCTTCGGCCTGCTCAAGCACACAAAGCTGGCGGGCCTTATCGAGATCAGCCACCATAACCGCCAGCGGCTTCTCCTCCCGAACCTTGCGGTCCCTGAGAAGACAAACCGCATCTTCATTGCCGGCGTCAACCGCCAGATGGAATCCGCCCAGCCCCTTGATTGCCAGGATCCGCCCCTCAGCCAGCAACCCAGCCGCCTTGAGCACGGCTTGCGGGCCTTTGGCGATCGTACCTCCACCACCAGCACATAGGCTTATTTGCGGACCGCAAACCGGACAGGCATTAGGTTGGGCATGAAATCGCCGGTTCGTCGGATCCCGGTATTCACGCTGGCACTCCGCACACATTGTAAAATGATGCATAGCCGTTGCCGCCCGGTCATAGGGAATACCCGTCACTATCGAGTAGCGAGGACCGCAATTGGTACAATTAATGAAGGGATAGTGATAACGCCGGTCAACCGAATCAAAAAGTTCGACCAGACAATCGCTGCATAGAGCCAGGTCTGGAGAGACCAAGGTCGCAGCCTTCCCGGACACCTCGGAAAGGTCAATTACGAAATCCTGAGCCCCGACCGTGGGGACATCTTCACTCCGGTAATCAATAAGGAGCGCCTGGGCGGGTAATTCCTCCTGTAATGACTTCTCGAAACGTTCCAATACAGGAGCGGAGCCTTCAACCTCGATCTTGACCCCCGCCGAATAATTGGCAACAAGACCAGCCAGCCCGTAGCGCCGGGCCAGATTATAGACGAACGGCCGGAAGCCCACTCCCTGGACCACCCCGTTAACCACTATTTTACGGCGATGAATATTATCAGGCATCAAAATTTTTTAAATAAAAGTCAGAAGTCAGAAGTCCGTAGTCAGAAGTCACAAGTCACAAGTCACTAGACACAAGTCAGTGAAATAACCAAAAAAACCACCGATCGATAAATATTTAGACAAGCTTGGCGAAGAACAAGGAAGAGTCCCTGGCGCTGTATTATTAATACGCGCAAGGGATGATGACGCAGTAATTCGCCAAGATCGTCTAAATACACCGGGTACGAAGCCAGTCGTACCATTGCCCCATCCCCTCGCCGCTAGTGGCAGAGACCTCAATGAATTCAAGCTCGGGATTAACCTGCCTGGCAAAACCACGGCAGGCGGCGACATCAAAATCAAGGTGGGGAAGCAAGTCTATTTTATTGATCAGACAGAGGGTCGCCGCCCTAAACATATGAGGATATTTCTGGGGCTTATCCTCCCCTTCCGTAACACTGATGGTCACGACCTTGGCGGCTTCGCCCAGATCGAACAGGGCCGGACAGACCAGGTTGCCGACATTTTCGATAAACAATATTGAATCCTGTTCCAGGGTCAATTGATGCATGGCCCGATGGATCATCTCGCCGTCCAGGTGACAGCCGGTGCCGGTATTAACCTGCACAACCTCAATCCCGGTCGCTTCGATCCGCTCAGCATCCCTGAGAGTCTGCTGATCACCCTCAATAACCGCCAACGGTATCTGCCCCTTCAAATCTCCAATGGTCCTTTCAAGGATGGTAGTTTTCCCCGAGCCCGGGGAACTGACCAGATTCAAAGCCAGAATCCCCTTACTCGCAAAAAATGCCCGGTTTCGGGCCGCAATCTCATTGTTTTTAGCAAGGACATCAATCTCGAGTTGCACCGTCCGTGAGTGCGTCGGAGAATGCTTGTGATCTGCACCTGGTTTCGAAATAATTACCGATTCGCCATGACTGCCGCAATCACATGAATCACACATTTTTATTTTTCCTCAATGACAAAAGATCTAACCTTGAGCTCCTGGCCACCGCTAATGGTGACCCCAGCCGCACCGCAGTGGCAACAAACGGCATAAAGAGAAGCCACTTCGAAACTGGCTCGGCAGGAAGGGCACTCGCCCTGGGCCATGGTTGGAATAATTTTAAAGTTAGCTTCTTCAAGAAGGGTCGAACGGGCGGCCGCTTCCAGGCAGAACTCCAGAGAATCGATCAAAACTCCGGCCAGATTGCCGACTTCGACCTCCACCTCACTTACCCTGTCAACCTCCCCCTCCCTTGTCGACTGCTCCATGACCAGATCAACAATACTCATGGCCAACGACATCTCATGCATCGGCCAGGGGTTCCAAGACAAGACCCAGCGAGGCCAGTTCATCCCTGACCATCTTCACCAATAGCGGAACATTGCGCTCCACTTCGGGAGAAAGACCGATAGCAGTCTCCAGGCTCACCGGTTCGATGCCGAACAATACAATATTCGGCGGCATGGAATCGGTAAGTTTGGCAACGCCCAGTACTTCTGCCAGACCTAATTGATGGGGGGAAATCATGGTTCGAAAAAAAGCCGGGGGGTCATCCAGCGGCAACCTGACCGCATGGCCAAGCTTCTGCTCGGTCTTGATGGCATCTACGATCAGCAGATGCGACCTGTCATCCAGGTAAGGAAGAAGATCCATCCCCATAGTCCCGCCGTCAACAACCTCAACCTCTGGGGGAATTTGGTATTGGCGGAGAAGTTCTTCGGCAACCCGACCGCCGA
>DAOVJK010000101.1 GCA_030673265.1 Pseudomonadota bacterium
ACTATTGCCTCGGTGATTGCCAGATGACCAATCAAATCATCAGCGCCATCCAGAAGACCGGACAGGTTCGCTGGGTAACGGCAAAAGGAACCATCAGTTCAAAGCCGATGCCACGCCTCAAGACCGTTGCCGAAGTTATCAAAGATCCCGAACCCGATCAGTCCTGGATGGATAAACCAATGGTGAGAAGCAGGTTTTATAAATGGATTGAGGATGCTGGAGAGTTGGAAGTATGAGTAGGTGTGAGCGAGGAACTCGCTAAAAGCCAAAAGCGGGCTTGCCCCCTCGCGCTCGCTTAGTTTTGCAGAATCAGGGAAAAAGAAAGAATCAAAAACAGAGTCTTCAGCCCTTTTAAAGTCTGTGTAATAACAGGGAAAAGGTATGGTATGAGCGGCCAGATTAAAAACAATCCTCAGGATAAGGCGGGAGACGAAAACTATTATTCTGCAGCAGACAAGAAACGATACACCAACTATGTAGGAATCTTCTGCATCGGTTTTTTTCTGGCCCAATTCATTATTCCAATGCTGGTGATGATGAGTTTCATGCCATCAATGATGTCGGGGATGATGCGTAATATTCAACCCCAGGGCGGTGCATCCTGGCAAAACCGCATCTGGTACCTGGAAAAAGGCCCCGTCAATGAAGGCCGGGATTTTTTCAAAAATGGCCCCGGTCCTTTCACGCAGACCCTCAAATACCTCGATCACACCAGCCAGGCAGATCCAACCCCGGTTGACTTCGGCGCCTTGGACTTGGAAAGCCCTTTTCTTTTGGGTAATTCTGACCGACTGTGGATCATATCTTCCTCTTATATTGGCTTTATAGATGAATCTGGCCGAGTGACTCTGGCTGATGATTTCGTCCTTGGCAACATTTCCCATCCTTTCATCTTCGAAAACAAGCCCGCAGTTATAGAGGAGCACCCTGCTGGATACAGCCTGATGGTTTTTCAAGATAGCGCTTGGCAAGATATCGCCTCCTTTAAACAGGATAAGGGTGATAACTCCTGCTGCTTCCTCGCCAATTTGCGAATGGTCAGCAATGATGATCGCCCCTTATTATTCCTCCGCCAAGGTGGAGCCCTTTTTTACCGGGATAGTCTGCCTGATGATAGCGAAACCGGTCGTGGGAACTGGCAGACTGTTGCCAATATCGGTAGCAACTGGGATGCGGTGATGCTAAATGGTATCCCTGCAGTCTTCTATCAGGAAAAGCAGCAGGATATGTCCAGTTCAAAAATAGTCGGACTACAGTTAGTAGATGGTAATTGGCAGGAGTTTTTCAGTCATCCGGTCGGCTTGATTACCGATTTTGGCGTATATCCCTTCAGTGATGGTTCCTTTGCCCTGCTGCGTAGCGGGTTTCCCGGTTCTTTAAGTGTTATTAGCGTCGATACCGATAGCCGGATATCTGAATTCAATTTGGGAACTGGATCATTTTTCCCCAAAGACATGATGTTGGCGATGATGACTCCGCAGCTGGCGATGATGCTATTGTCTTTTACTTTGGCCCTGATCTTTACCTCCCTGATGAGCAAGTACCGGGTGAGGACTTTTCAGTTCGGAGCTATGGTTATCCCCTATGCTTCCCTGGCCAAGCGTGCTATTGCCCAAGTAGTAGATGCGCTGATTATGGGGAGCCCGCTACTTTTAGGCTGGTTGTCGCTCATGGATTCCTTCTCAGACAGTGATATGTTTCCGGGGGCGGTATTTTCAGGTTTTTCGTCCGGCATAGGTCTGATGATGATCGGATTTATCTGGGTTCTAACTTGTCTCTTTTTATTTAGTTTTATGGAAGGGATGTGGGGAACCAGCCCCGGCAAATGGCTGGTCGGAATCAGGGTTATGGGCACCGACCTTTCTCCCTGCGGTTTTGGTCGAGCAATTATCAGAAATCTCTTGAAATTTGTGGACGGGTTTTTCAATTTTATCGTCGGCATAATGATTGTCGCCTTGAGCGAAAACTGGCAGAGGATTGGTGATATGGCAGCCAGAACGGTGGTAGTAGATATCAAGCAGGCTGGGAAAAGCGAGCTGCCGGAACTGCCGGTGGTTGAAGCAGAATAAGAGGTGGCCAGCACTATTATTTAAAAGCAGCTGGGGGAAATATGCTTGAAACTTGTCAAAAGCCAAGAGCGGACTTGCCCCCTCGCCAATATAGTCAGTCGTATAAAAAAATGAGGTAGGGGAATCATGGCAACGGAGAAGAAAATCAGGCAGTCAGTATTTGCCCCGGTGATCGCATCGTTATTTACCGGTATTGGCGGCCACTATCTGAATCGCCGCTGGGATAAGGCCATCCTCTTCCTGTGCCTTTTTGTTCTATATTTGGCAGCCATCTACGCCGTATTCATCTTCATGATCTGGACTCTCAAGTCGACCCCGAGCGGGACAATGCCGGAATTCAACGAGATCACACAGTTGTTATCCAAAGCGATTTCTCTGGGAATTTTTGCAATATGGCTGACCAGCCTCATCATTACGGTCCGGGACCGCAAAAACAATATCGAACCCAGTATCACCGGCTGGACAAAATCAGGAATTGCCGGTGCCCTCATCACTTCATTTCTGTCTTTCCTTTTTCTTGCCAGCGGGGTCAATGCCACCTTTTCGCTCTACAGCGAACGGCCAGGTTATAGGGATACAGGGTCTTACGAGACGGAGTCCCCCGGTTTTTCCTCTCACAACTTTTATGAATATTTATATTTTGGCGGCAGTCCATCCAACTCCCGCAACCTACCTGCTCCGCCCACCGGGGAAGGTAAGCTGAAAGGTCGGATTTTGTTCCAGGACCAACCGGCTGCGGGTGTTTCTCTGGCTATGGTTCTCAACTCTAAATACAGAGCAAAGGATATAATCACTGACGCGGAGGGAATTTTTACCGTCTCCTTGCCGCCCGGCCCCTGGATCATAAATGCCGTGCAGACCGAAAGCTGGGCAAATCAGCCGGAGGAGGGCAGTTTTTCAATGTATTCCGGCCGGGAAGAAAAGCTAAGCGGCAACGAATATAGCCGGCACGACTATTTCAAGAAGAACGGCTACCCGGTAAATATAACCCCGGACCCTGAAATTTTTCACCTCGAGGCTACGATAAGCAAGGACATTCAATTAATCTGGCCAAACCCCAAAGCCGAGGGCATCAAGGCAACAGTTAGCGACACTATAATGTGGGAAGAATACCCCGGGGCGAACCGGTATTATGTCGAGATAAAAAAAATGCGGAGAGAGGGGACTACTACGCATTACGAAGAAGTGACCTCAAGAATTTTGCACAACGAAACCTCTATTCCCCTTGCCAGTCTGAAGTATAAAAAAACAGCTGGAAAAGAACCAACCGAATATTCCGCGAAAATATATGCCTTTTCTGAAGACGGAACACTCATAGCTGAATTCTCGGATAGCTTCCAGGGCGGCACCTTCCTGTTGTCTGATGGGAACATTCTTATAGAGGATAGGCTGGATGACCTTTTTGACCTGTCATCGATTGAAGACCCAGAAGAATTTGAGAAAAAGGTCGAGGCAATCTCGCTTAACAAAAGCCGGGCCACCGCCGTTTTGACCCTGATTGACGACAACCTTCTTTTCGAAGCCGAAACTTTACTGGAACTTATTGACTCTGAATACTCCCAGGGCAAGAAAGAAGCCCTCTCCGGTTATATTATGGCCCTGCAAGGCGAGTGCAACAAAGCCAACCAGATGTTTGACAAGGCTCAATCGATAAACCCGGATGTATGTATCCCGGATACATACAAAGCAAAATGTGGGTAGATACTGTTTACAGGATAAAATTAATAAATCGGGAGGTTCTTAAATAAATTACATGTAAAGCCCGGAATAGGGTCTGCCGTTGCCAGAGGAGAGACCCTGGCTAAGTCCAACAAATTCAGGATAACGGATTGAGTTAGTTAGTTTCTTAGGCGCGCTCCGCAATACTAACCTAACCGAAGTGAAACAGGGGTCGCACTCGAACACTGTTGTTGAATAATGCAATAACGCAAGCCTGACCCCGCCATGACCCCGCCACTGACCCCGCCACAGGCCGTATTAAGGATGACTTTCAGAGACGTAACAGGGCTCCATTTAATTGCGGTCCGCAAAATGAAGGGGCCTGGGGCTGCCCATTATAGCAAGCCGCCGGAAAGTAGATTTGAGGCGCCAATTTTCCATAGGTGGCTGGCTACATTACGATATTAAAGTAAATATAATAAAAGCCGTATAGGGCTAGTTGGACGGGAGAAGTAACGATATCAAACGCGAGACTGAATGGGTAAAGCAGGTAAGTTGCGCTCTTTTTCCTTACTATCTCGACCGGGATTTTCGCTTTAATCACACTCTTATTTTCATCTGCAGGCACCAGATATAGTTCTCCGAGCCGGAGATATGTCTTCATTGTCCAGGGCGTCGAGGGATCCAGGTCATTTCTTAGATTATAACGACTGGCAATCGCTTGAATCGGAATGCGGACATAATCTACCTCCTCGTTGCCTGGGCATGTGGTCCTGAGATCTTCGCTCAGAACAAAGGATCTCCCTTTCCTTTTTTGCCTTAATGGCTCTCCAGCATCTAATTCTAAACATTCGCGTTTTTCTTCATTGCCATCATCGTAAATAACAGCCAGATCAATAATGATCCTATCGCCCTTTGCATCAAAATAAACGTTTGTAACCTGTTGAATGCTATAAAGCTGACGATAATGACCCCCTTGCGGCATTTTCGAAACCTGCTTGGTCGCACAACCGGAAAACAGCAACGCCGTCACGACAACGTAAATCAAATTTTTCATATCAACTCTTCGTCCTGATTGTTAGTTACTGGATCCCGTTCGTCTTTCGGAGCTGTAAAAATACGAGCAGACCCTGACAATCTACCTGGGGTAAAAATTAATCTTCAATCAATAGCTCTATCAACCATAACAATCTAAACCGGCGAAGACTACAAATAAGCGGTTATTTACCCTTTTCTCTCTCTTTGGCCTTTTGTTGTTGTTGAGACTGTCTTTTTTTGGGATAAGTTTTCTTTGAGAGATATTCTGGTTGGCAAAGCAGCCCGTGTTGCCATGTGCAATTTGAATTTCCCCCCTCCCTCCTTATTGCTTCCTTACCAACTAACTGTTGTTTGAATGTGAAAATCGCGTTCAACGTATAGTTTTATGACCACCACCCATTTGTCCTTTTATCAGGCCCTATATATATGTTAAGGTCTAGCTGGTTAAGTCATAGGTCCAGCGAGATGCCATCTCGCTTATCTTGTAAGTATAATTAAAGTTCGTGACCCCGGAGGGTACGATGAAGGTACGGTTGCTGCCATTTGCCATTACAGGATTATTGTCGGGAGGGGTTTGCTGGTGGTTAGCTAATTTACCTGTTGAATTTTTGATGGGCGAAACATTTGTCGCAACATACTATCCCGGGATTGTTCTCGCCATCGCCTTGCTGGCACTAAGCAAGATGCTGGGTAATATGGGGAGCGGGCAGGGCGTTAGTGGCCCCATAAATTTATTTGTATCCGCCATCCTGGCGCAGATATTTATCGTCGGATACCATACGCACCTGTACGACTCAGCCTTGGGACAGTGGGATCTGGGACTTTATCCGCTAATGTATATTGAAGGGGAGCCGTTTATCTTTGATGGGTTCCCGATCCTTTTGTTGCCGACCCCAATCTCAAGCGCCATCCAGGCCGCTGTTATCGCCTTCGGTGTTGCCTGTGCCTGGGATTTAAAGGGCTCCGCCCGTCGTATAGTTGTTAGAGCAGCTGTTGCCGGCGCATTGTTTGCGGGATTGACTATCCTCCTCACCCACCTTTTTTCGCTGATTGCGACCGATCCGATCAACGAAGCTCTCAGCCGTGCTGCGGACCAGACCGGTTATGCCGAGATGTGGGCGCTGCTGTATCAGGTGCTTCCTGTTATCACCCTGCTGCTTTGGCATTCGTTTCTATTGCTGGCCATTTACGTGGCGATTCGTCCGCAGACGATTACGGCAGTTTCTGCAGATGAAATTGCGGGAAATCTGCAACAGTCGGTTGTTTCGGATGGTTATGTCTCTGATGAAGAGGAGGACAAGCTGCAGTCGGCAGCAGGTGCAAATATTTTTGCCTCTATAGATAAAGCTCCTGATGCCGTGAAACAGGCGGCCCAGGTGAGTAACTGGTTGTCAACACCGGAAATCATTGCCACCCTCCGGGCAAGAAAACGTACTGTCCGGCAGTTTTTCTGGATATTACTGGTAATAGCCCTGCTCATCGTGAATGGTGCAACTGCTTTCTATCGCAACAAGACTACGGAAACCTTTAACTCAATGATCGTCGCCCATAAGCAGTTGATGCAAAAGTACGCTGAGGAGCATCCGTTGTATGGTCTCTGGCCGGAGCTTAAAGCATGCGGTGGCGGTCTCCGGGGCATGAAAGGTCTACTGTGGTCGGCAGATATTGAACCGGAAAGCAAGGAATGTGAATTTCAGGTACAGGACCGTCTGGCCCGTGAGCTGGAAAATTGGGGGGAATCATTAAATGAGGCTGCCCTAAACCAGCCTTTCTCGATTCGTAGCGAGTTACTTTTACAAAGTAATTCCCCTGAGCATCCAAGCTATTCTTTTTTCTCTGCGGTAAGAGAGTGTGGCAATCAGGATAGACTGACTGAAGTTCTTGAAACGATGGAAAGAAACGAGCCACTCACCGGTGATCAGTTATATTTTGTCGATTGTCTTAAGGAGAAGAACACACGCATTCAAAAATCGTTAGAGGGCTATACCGAGAGCCTACCGGAAAGCTCCAGTGAGTCGATGCTGAAAGAACAGGGCGTGCGCATGGTCTATGGACCTGATTATGCACATTTTTCCCCGCCATCGTGGTCGAGTATATATCAGGGAGAGGTCTATTGGGATACAAGCCAGGGTAATTTCGAAACTTTTAAAACAGAGGCGCCGACCAGAGTATCTCGCAGTAGTTATTGGAGTGACTATCGGGTTGATGATTACAGGTACGGCAACTATCCACCTACCGGTTCATTTCAGGAGGCGTTAAATCGCGCATGGCAGTTTGGGGAGGTGATTCAACCGATCGAGAAACCAGGTGAGCAGTCATTCTACTTCCATAATGGCGAGCTACAGTTGTTGACCCCTATCGTGATCGGCGGTGAGACCCAGGCAATTATCCTCTCAGAGTTAGAAACCAGGGAGAGTGGTCAGATTGATGAAAATATTGCGTCTGAGTGGCGTAATTGTCGGAGCATAATCATCATTACCCTGGTCATCATGGTCGTCCTCTTTTGCTGGTACGAATACCGGACGCTAAGAAGAATACCAAAGGAGATGGATCTTTCTCAATGGCAGGCCGGTATTTGGCGACCCTCATTGTCGACGCTTTATCAGGTCGATGGCTTTCGCTATTACCATTTTGTTAGCATGATGGCGTTTTCTATAATATTTCCCATAATTATAATCTTTATACCAGTGCAGGAGCTAACCTGGAGTGAGTTGTTGCTCAGTGCTCTTGCGGTAATGGCACTACCGCTTATTTTTGGCCTCATCGTCATCCCCAAGATGGTGGTCGATTACCGCCTGTTCGCAAAAGGCGTTCCCGTACCATGTAAAAAAGTGGGCTCAAAAACAGAAGAGCTGACAGCGGGATCCATGCATCACACGAACACCGAGTATCATGACCGCCACCATTATGAGGCGCATTACGAGGGTAAGCTGTACAAATTTTGGGCACCGGCCGGCAATATAGATGACCAGGCGATTGCTCTTATCAATCCGGATCAGCCCAAGCAATGCCTGCTGCTGAATGCCTTTTGTAAGAATTATGGGGCCGGGGTTGAGTGAGTTAGGGTTGGGGGATAAAAGGTTCATCACGGATTACCGCGGGAAGCTGCTTTGAATTTTAAGAAAAAGTATTCGTTATCCCCGAATCCGTATGTCATTCATTGGATGAATTTCTCTTGGTACTCTGACCCCATTTTTGAGTTATGTAGCTTTATATTTACTTTTTTGGCCTTAAAAACGTCATTATAGGCCCAGAAAAGGCCTTTTTTACAGGACGACTGCTAGTGATTTTAGATGTTTAGCGTGACCCGACCCCGGCCTCTACAGTTTTTAGGTGTGGAACATTTTATGGAGAAGGCGGCAGCAAATAAGAAAGGGGCGATCCTAAATAATCTTCATTATCCAGGATCCCCCTGAGAAGACAAGCTTAAGTCCCTATTTGGCTATTCCCCATTCTTTCTCCAGCTTGGCTAGATTCACTTTTAAGGTGTCCTTGACTATGCCGAAAGAGGTGAATCTGGGATAGGTCTCAATTATCTCCCGGTGTAGGGCTAAAAGTTGCTGCCGTCGGGCAGGGTCGCTCTGCTTGCGGAAAGTAGTAAAATCTTTTTCCAGATCGGTGTTTCGCCCGTAAACCAGATTGCGGAGATGATCGAAGTAGGGATCATCCAGTAATGGATCCTTCTTGTTCTTCAGGACGTCCAGGGCATTAATGGTTGCCATTACATTGGGGCTGGTGCTGCCGCTTTTTGCCCACTCCTGAAGCTTTTTCGGGTAGTATTTGTCTAGGATTTCAACGGCATAATCGAATTTATTCCAATTAATTTCGCCGCCTTCCAGGCGGCTGGTGCAGAAGTTGTAGATTTTCTCATCTCCATGATAACCGCCGCGCTCAAGAGCCGTTTTGTAGAGCCAGAGAACTGTGATGCTCCACCATTTGTTCTCCAGCATTGTCGCTGCTGTGTAGGGAGCCTCAAAGCTGTCTGGGTATCTGGTTAGCAGATCTCTAATTTCTTTAGGCTTCTGGTATCCATTGTCTCCCTCGGACAGTAGTTTGTTTATCGTGATTTTTGTATCAATCAGGGGCTTTTTCTCGTTGATCTTTGCCAGATAAGGCTTTCTCAGGACAGTTTCCTTGATCCATGTCCGAGCCTCTCTCTGTCTGTTTTCTTTCATTAAAACGTCAATATGTCTCATGGCGGCTTCTGTGGCTTTGGCCTGTAGTGCCTTATTTGTTGGGTCCTCGGCGAGCAGGGGTTCCATCAGAGTGATTACCGCCAGGTTCTGCCCATCTTCAAGAAGTTTGTCAGCCTTACTGGTAGCTTTTTCCACAGTACTCGGAACCAGAGTTAGCCAGATGACAATCGCCACGGCCAGTAGAGCCAGGCCTCCAAGCACTTTTTTTAACATCATATTTTGACGACTGGCCAACTGGTCTCGTATGCCCTCGATAATCGGGCCTTTGTCAGAAAGTTTTATGCCTTTGGCCAGAGTAACGGCCAGATCGGAACCGGGATCGTTAATCACTTTGTAAATTCGGATCGAATACGGAATACCCTTGAAAGTACGCTCACCAATTTCCGATGATGGCGCTTCAT
>DAOVJK010000264.1 GCA_030673265.1 Pseudomonadota bacterium
ACTTTCATCGAAGGCTTATCGATCAGTTGATCGAGACCAATTCGATATCGAAGTTCAGATCCTTGCCGGCCAGGGGCGGGTTGGCATCAAGTTTGATGTGGGTGTCGGTTACCTCGGTGATCACGACCACAACAACTTCGCCGTTGGGGCCGCCCATCTGCAGTTGCTGGCCGACCTCCGGAGTTATATCGGCTGGAACCTGGTCACGGGGAGCTTCGATAATCATTTCCTCATTACGTTGTCCGTAAGCCTTGTCGGCTGGAATATTGACACTCTTGTTTTCGCCTATGGCCATGCCCAGAACTGCTTCATCGAAACCGGGGATAACCTGACCGCCACCCAAGGTGAAACCCAGGGGGGCGCGCCCCTCTGATGAATCGAATATCGTTCCGTCATCAAGTTTGCCGGTGTAATTGATTTTGACGGTATCGCCATTTTTTGCCTGACCCATGATACTCTCCTGATTAAAGTTGTTTGTTGCGGTTTATTGTCTGAAATATAAAAAATATCGAAAATGGTCGGGCACCTTAACATAAATTCCCGGTAAATGGTAGCGCTGGGGGTCAATAAGTTTGAGAATGGGCGGAGTTAGGGGGAAATCATTTACCAATTACCGGCGGCTCGGGGGGCCTGTTCTCTGGGGAAGAGGGTGATGGCCTCTTCCGGGCAGACCGCGCGGCAGACTCCGCAGCCATAACAATTGGTGATTTCGATAGTACATTTTGCGTTGGCCGGATCATAATTTACCGCATCGAATACACATTGCTTCCGGCATAGTTTGCAACCCCGGCAACGGTCCGGATCAATGGCGGCGACATATTCGGCCTTCCACATAACTTTGGCCAATTTCGATCGGTACTGGACCCGATAGGCCATGCAATCCTGATCGCAATTGCAGATGGCGCCGATATATGGCGTTTTAAAGGTCCAGACGCTGTGGGTCATGCCTTCCTTATCCAGTTCCTTGATCTCGGTTTTGGCCGTAGTGGTGGTGATCTTGTCAAAGTTGCGGAAATCCGGCAGGTCTTCAATGATATGGCTGGTATCCATGCCCACCGCGTAACAGTAGCGTTTTTCAACGCCGGTGGCGACCTTGCGACAGATACAGGGCAGTCGGATCACGCTATCGACCCGGTCGAGCACGTTTTCGATACCTTCGAGGGGAACAATCTGGCCGAAATGGTTTTTTTTCTGGTTGCGGGTGAACCAGGGGTAGAGCAGGAGGTTGTAGATGCGGGGCAGCCTGGTTTGCCATTTTTCAGCCCTGGGGATGTTCTCCTGCATGGCTTGGCCGAAGTGACTGAGGAATTTTTTCAAGCCGGCATCGGAGTTGACCTTCAGGAAGAGTTCTCGGGAGTAATTGGTCATGTTCTCGTACCATATCTTGCCTTCGCCGTGGCTGACGCAGAATTCACACATTGCTTCTTCCCTGACTGTAGAAGAGGTTAATTATGCGTTGGTAGCTGTATGAACAGGGTATCAGAAAAGCATGGGCGAGTGAAGCTTATTCAGGGGCGGAAAAAGGCAGCGTGGTTCGAAGTAAAGAAGGGCGGGTCCCGGTGGAGAATAGGGGCAATGGCCGGGTGGCGTTTGAACTCCCGGTCAAGGAAATGGCGGATCTCTTTACGTTGCCAACCCCGGGGGTGTGCGAAATCGGTGTAGAGGGAAAGGTCGCCCTCGTAAAAATCACTTACGGCCAGTTCGGCGACATCCGGACTGCCGAGCGGCATATTGAAGATGGCTAGATTTAAAAAAGTGATGGCTGAACTGTGCTTAGCGGTAAACTCAAGGGTACGACGAGCCTCGGTCAGAGATTCCGTCGGGGTGCCGAAGAGCAGGTAGACATAGGTGGTAATTCCGGCTTTTTCAAGATTGGCCAGGGCCTTGGCGACCATGCCCAGATCAATGCCTTTATCCATGTCATCCAGCACCCCCTGGTCACCTGATTCGAGGCCAAGTTTCAGCATAACACAGCCGGAACTTCGGAGGGCCCGGCAGAACTGGGGATCTGTCAACTCCACCCCAACCCGGGCGAATGAGTACCAGTTGAGGCCGGGCGGGCTGGCGATCAGGGCTCGCATCAGGGCGGGGCTGATGGCGTTATCAAGAAAGTGGAGCAGAGTTGGTTCGGTCTGGGCCTTGAGTCTGCTGATCTGGGCCAGCACAAGATCGGGGTCTGTTTTTTGATAGGGATTGGCCTCGGCTTTTTCCGGGCAGAAGGAACATTTCCGCCAGTAGCAGCCGGAGGAGGCAGCGTAGGGCAGGATCAGGCCCGGGCTCAGATAATCGGCCAGGGGCAGGCCCGTGTAATCAGGGCAGGGAGTGATCGGTTCTCTCGGGCCGCTCATAATCGCCAGGTTAGCAGGCCCAGTTGCGGGCATGAGTAGCTGGGATGAGGAGTCTCCTTTCGGGCAGGCCAGGGGGCAAGCGTCATTATGGCCGGCCTTGGGCGGCTCTAAGCTGCTGCGCAACAATTTGAGCAGGGCGGCCTCACCCGGGCCAGCAATCAAATGATCAATCAGGCCGGTGAAGTGATTTTGCCAGGCGGGGTTACGCAGCCAGGAAGTGATCAGGCCGCCGCCGGCTACTATTGCCAGACCCGGGTGATGTTTTTTGAGATAACCGATCATGGCGAAGCTGGTTAAGGCCTGACTCAGGTAATTGATCGAAAAACCGATCAGGGCTGGGCTGATGTCGGTGATTAAGTTGTCGAGTCGTACCGAGAAATACTCGTGGAAGATATTGGCGGCCGGATACTCGGCGGCCCGGAGGAGATCGTCGCTTTTTAGCGGCGACAGATCTTCATCCTGGTAATTGGCCAGATTGAGGCTCAAGCCGGGGCGACCATTCATATGCAAGCCCCGGTTCAGGTCACTGACCGCCCTCTGGTAGCGGGCCGGAGCCTGATATAATAAGGGGTTGCGCAGTCCTGCGAGGTTGGTGGTCAGGTGGCGATGGGCTCGGCGACTCCAGGTATCGGTTGCTGGAACGTTGTTGTTGAGGAGCTGCAGCTGGCCTTCAAGGTTGGCGTCAAGCAGGCTGCAGGCATGGCCATGCTCGCGCAGGAATCCGGCCAGACGGGTAATGCCGGCTGGCGGTTCGCAGGCCTTGGCCAGGGGAGGGTGAATGAGGAGCATGGTGGCCGCCCGGATCTTTTGTTATTAAGCTGGTTAATGTCGGTGGGACAAATGGTTCAGGGTGATTCTAGAAGTTTGCCTAGGCCAAAGGCAGAGCTGATTCCAAGGAAAGATTAATGCAATAGTTTTTCGATGTTTATCGGTGGAGTGTTATTCAATGTGTTTCAAATAAACAGCGTAATAAACTATCGTGGAAATCGGCTTATATATGCCGATAATTATTATTCGGCAATTATTTTAATAAATTTTCCGGTCTATAGTCCTATTGTTTCAATTAATTCACAAAAAAAAGGGACCGCCATTCGGCGGTCCCTTTTGAATGATATCGGAAGAATCAAGGATCATCCTTGGTTCGATGACAGAAGAAGCAGCCAGTTGTACTGCCGGCAGAAGCATGAGCAACTGAGTCGGTGCCATTGTAGGCCCAGCGCAGGGAATTAGGGTACTGGGAGGCATGGGCCTTGTGACAGCTGAGACACATAACCTGATCACTACCAATATAGGGGGCGCGGTTCATAACACCACGGGCGACTGGGTAGTTAGGGTCGTAGTTAGTACTTACGCCATCAGCCCAGGTATAGTCGGCACCAGAGGTAGGCAATTTGACATTGGTGGGATGGCGCAACCAGGGACTGTTGCCCGGGGTCTGATCACGATCACCGCCATTGGATAGGCCGGTTAACTCCTCAACTTCTCCGTAGGCATGGAAGTCAGCGTGGCAACCGGCACACCAGCGGCCGATCGAAATATAAGGATGTTTTTCGGGATTGGCCAATTGGGCCTTGTAAAGATTAAAATCAGTGTTGACAGCTGTTGTTAATTCCCAATCTGGATCTTCGTATGCACCTTGACCATTGTCGACATAACCGACTATTGCGTCATCATGGCCGGACAGGAAACGATAGGCATCGCCGGGGCCATCTGGTACTACTCCTCCTTCAGCACCAGTATTGCGGGCATGGTGACCAGTTTTAAGATGACAGCCCTGGCAGCCGTTAGTCTTGACGTTCGAGCCTTTAGCTGGTTCAGTATCTGCATCAGTAAATGTTAAACTGTCATGGCAACTGTCGGCGCAACCGATACTGCCTGCGCCTGGGGCTCTATTGAGAGTTGCGTCTTTGTCAGCGATGCCGCGCACGTTATGACCATTATTGTCGCCGCCCCCCGCCGCTGTATAATAGAAATTGCCGCCGGCAGTTACAACCCCTGCCGGGGGGCCGGTGGTGAAAACGACGGGAACCCAATTCCCGGTGCCAAGCTCATATTTTGATGCGGACGCATGTGAATGGCAAGCGACACAGTCATTTATAAGTAAAC
>DAOVJK010000061.1 GCA_030673265.1 Pseudomonadota bacterium
AGTGAAATCCAGCTTGCGTACTTCGGTTCTCGACGACGGACCAAAGGAGGACCGCAGAACGAAAAAAGGGACTCAGCAAAAAAGCTGAACCCCTTGCTGTATATGGTGCGCCCGACAGGATTCGAACCTGTGGCCGACGGATTAGAAGTCCGTTGCTCTATCCAACTGAGCTACGGGCGCATATGAACAATTTTTTCTACTACGAACGACGGTTGCTTTAATATCATTAGAATACCATATTTGCAACAGCAAATCTCAACCGGGCAAACAACTCACTTCTTCTCTTTCCAGGCCGTGCCCTTAACCGTATCCATAACTTCAATGCCTTGATCGGCCAACTCTTTCCGAACATCATCCGCCTTCAGCCAATCGCCATTGCGACGGGCATCTTCACGATCCCGGATCAGTTTGTCAATCTCCGGGGCCAGGGGGCATTTATCAAGGTTCAGCAGGTTAAGAATCGAATTCATCCGCCGCAAAGATTCGAGAATATACTCTTTCTGGTCACGATCCAGGTTGCCCTCGTTGACGATAGGATTAACCTTTTTAACAAAATCAAAAATCGCCCCGAAGGCTTTTGAAACGTTAAGATCATCATCAAGGGCCGCGAAAAAGACCTCCTCCATCTCGGTCAAGTAGGTTGCTACCTCGGCATGGGGCAGGCCCAGGGGCAGACAAAGCAGCTTGGTGCAAAACTCATCGAGCCGCTTGAGACTCTTCAGGGCCGCATCTAATTTTTTGAAAGAAAAATTGATCGGCTTGCGGTAATGGGTCCGTAACAGATAGTAGCGAACCTGCCGGGCCGAATAGCCTTTATCAAGCAAATCCTGGAGTGTCAGGGAATTGCCGCCCTGCCGATCCATTTTCCTGCCGTCGACCAGAAACAACTCGCTGTGCAGCCAGTAATTGGCCAGCGGTTTGCCGCTCAACGATTCGGCAATGGCGATCTCATTCTCATGATGGGGAAACATCAGGTCGCGGCTGCTCGAATGGATATCAATGGTGTCGCCCAGGAAATGGCACGACATGGCGGCGCATTCAATATGCCAGCCGGGCCGCATCTTGCCCCACTCGGTCTCGAAGAAGATCCCGCTTTTCAGTTCGGTCAGGGTTGAGCGCTTGAGCAGGGTGAAATCGACCGGGCTGTCCTTTTCGTAGTTATCCAGATCGACGGTCTTGCCGGATTGGATCTTGCTGAGATCGACCCCCGACAAACTGCCGTATTTGGCAAATTTGGAAATATCAAAATAGATTGAACCATGCTTTTCATAGGCAAAACCCTTTTTGATCAACTCCCTCGCCATATCAACCATCCGAGAGACATGCTCGGAGGCCTGCGGATAACCGGTAGCCGGGACCACCCCCAGGGCTGCCAGATCATCCTTGAAATGAACAACATACCTGGCGGTAAAATCCGCCACCGACTCCCCACACTCTTCAGCCCCCCTGATGGTGTTATCATCAAGATCGGTAAAGTTCATATAAAACTTGACCTTGTAGCCCTTACTGGTCAGGACCCGGTTAACCAGATCCGAATGAATGAACCGCCGGCAATGGCCCAGATTGCTCAGCTCATGGGCCGTGGGCCCGCAGGTATAGAAAGTTACCTCACCCTTATTGAGCGGCTTAAAGATCTCTTTACGGCGGCTAAGGGTATTGTAAAATCTTAGCTGGGAGGATAATTGCTTTGCTTCCTCGGGCTGCTCCGCACTGAACAGGGAGGTTGACAGGTACTTCTCGCCGCCGTCCGGGAAGATCACGACAATGACCCCCTGCTCGATCTGGCCGGCCCTGGTCAGAGCGGCACAGAGGGCCGCCCCGGAACTCATCCCGACAAAGATCCCTTCGCGCTCGGCCAGTTGCCGGGCCTTGGCAAAGGCCTCTTCGTCGGGGATATTGAGAATCTGATGGGGTTCACTCCGCACAAAGATCCCTGGCACATAGGACTCCTTCATATTCTTGAGGCCCTGAAGCTTGTGCCCCAGAAAGGGCTCCATGGCCGTGACCTTGACCTCGGGGTGATGCTCGGCAAAATAACGACTGAGGCCCATGGCGGTGCCGGTTGTGCCGAGGGTCGAGATTACGTCGGTAACCTTGCCGTCGGTCTGCTCCCAGATCTCGGGACCGGTAAATTTATAATGGGTCTGCCAGTTGGCGTCGTTATTAAACTGATCGGTCAGGAAATAACGATCAGGATGCTCACGGGCCATGGCATAGGCCTGCTCAATGGCGCCATCGGTGGAACGCTTGGCGGGCGTGAGAAGGATCTCGGCCCCGTAGGCGGTCATGATCTTGCGCCGCTCGATACTGGCCGATTCAGGCATCACCAGTTGACAGCGATACCCCTTGACGGCGCAGACCATCGCCAGGCCGATGCCGGTATTACCGCTGGTCGCCTCAAGGACGATCCGGTCCGGGGTCAATTCACCCTTATGTTCCGCCTCTTCGATCATATTAAGGGCAATCCGGTCCTTAATGGAACCACCAGGGTTAAAGGCCTCGAGCTTGGCGAGGATTGTCACATCCTTGAAAGGATTAAGACGGCGGATCGGCACAATCGGAGTGTCGCCGATCCGATCGAGAATGGTCGTAGCTTGTTTTGTCATAATGGTCTGTCCGGTTTTCAGCCGCCGGCAACTTTAGTCATATGCGTTAAAAGGTTAGTAACTCGCCTTTGCGAGCTAGGTTGTCGAGGTAAATTACCGTGGTTTTGAGATGTTTGTTAGTATTTATTTGTTTCTGAGCAAAATTCCGGCGCTCAGCTGCCTGATCTGCTCGTCGCCATGATTGATTCTGACTCCTTAACGATAATCTCAGCAGACTTGCCGCCTATAAGCAGATGGTATAAATCAACCGGCAATCCCGGCTTTGTGATCCTTGATGGCCGTGCCAAAAAAAAGCAAGCCCCCCGGTCGGGAAGCTTGCTTTACGGTCATAATAACTAGCACCGACTGCGGCGCTGTTCGGACAAGCAGTACTACTTGGTCAGCTTGACCGAGATCGCCACCTTATAAAGCACGGTGAGGATGAAAGCGCCGGTTGCCCAGACAGCGGCGGTGATTCCCAACTCTATCTTGGACGGATAGTATTCAACAATGTACTCAAGGGGGGTGGGTACAAAACCACCGAGGACCAGGCCGAGACCCTTATCGATCCACAGGGACAGAAAGATCGCCCCACACAGCCAGCCGATCTTGGTATAACTGTCACGCATCTTCGGAAAGAGCAGCGCGATGGTGGCAGCCATGCCGATCACCATGGAGAAGCGCATCGGTCCAACCAGGTTGTCATAGACCTCGCCGGCATGATCCGTCAAACCGAAGAACAGGTAATCCAGGGTATGCATATGACCCGGGATATTACTGTAATAACCGACGAACAACTCCAGACCGACAAAGAAGAAGTTGAGGATCGCCGCGTAGGTGATGATGGTGACCAGCTTATTGATCGCCTCTTTACCTGCATCAAAGTCGGTATACTTCCGCAGGATCAGGGCACAGATGACCAGCAAAGACGGTCCGGCCGCAAAGGCCGAGGCCAGAAAGCGGGGGGCCAGGATGGCGGTCAGCCAGTAATGACGTCCGGGCAGACCGCAGTACAAAAAGGCGGTTACCGTATGGATACTGATCGCCCAGGGGATGGAGAGATAGATCAACCACTTGACCCATTTGGGCGGCGGCACATCCTTCTTCTCGGCATTAAGAATCACCCAGCCACCGACGATATTCAGGAACAGATAGCCGTTCAGGACGATCATGTCCCAAAACAGGATAGAGTTCGGCGTCGGATGCAGCAGGACGTTCAGGGCCCGCATCGGCTGACCGAGATCGGCCAGAATGAACATCAGACACATGGCAACTGCGGCCACGGCCATGAACTCGCCGAGAATGGTGATCTTGCCGAATACCTTATAGTTATGCAGGTAGTAAGGCAAAACCAGCATAACACCACCGGCAGCCACCCCGACCATAAAGGTAAACTGGGAGATATAAAGACCCCAGGAAACATCCCGGCTCATGCCGGTGACGCCCAGACCATAGTTAAATTGCTGGAGGTAGCACAGCCCGCCAACACCCATGATGACTAAAAGAAAAGTCAGCCAGGCAAAATATCTGCCATTACCAGATAGCGCTTTTTCAATCATGTTCTTTAACCTCTATATGATGTAGAAAATCGACGGCTTGGTGCCAAGCGCCGGTTTCCGCTGAATGGTAAACTTCTCTTTCAAGACCTGGGAAACCGGAGAGTGCGAATCGTTCAGGTCACCAAATACTATTGCCTCGGAAGAAGCGGCCGCCTCAACACAGGCGGGCAGCTTGCCTTCGGCCAACCGCTCGGCGCACATATTGCATTTTTCGACAACACCGCGCATCCTGGTCGGGAAATCCGGATTGGGGTTCTTGATGTATTTATAGTTACCGCTGGCATCAAGCTCCCGCGGGCTGCGCCAGTTGAAGCTCCTGGCCCCGTAGGGACAGGCGGCCATACAGAACCGGCAACCGATGCAGCGATGGAAATCCATCAAGACCAGCCCGTCGGAATTCTTGAAAGTGGCCTGGGTCGGACAGGCCCGCACACAGGGCGGATTGTCGCAGTGATTACAGAGCGTCAGAATCGGAGTCTCCTGGAGCTGCTCATTCTTCTTGTAATGGCTGTGGTCCGGGAAGGTATGCTCGAATTTCTCGGCCCAGATCCACTTGATCTCATCCTTTCTATTCTTGCTGCCATCCTTATTGTTGCCAAAATCAGGCACATTATGAGTACTGTGGCAGGCGTTAACACAACGCTGGGCCAGGTCCTTGTCGCTGGCGAACTTCTTGATATCAATCGCGAAACCGTACCGTTTACCGGTCGGGGCCTTTTCGCTACCGTGACCACCACCGCCGGAGGGGGCGCTGCTGGCAAAAGCCTCACCCTTCAGCAGACCATTAAATGCGGTCGGAGCGCCAATTCCGGCAATTGCAGACAAACCGGCTATCTTGAGAAACTTTCTTCTACTATTATCCATTAGTTGGTCTCCTTAGGCTGGATGTGACAATCCCAGCAATAAGGGTTAACGGCTGCATAGGTATGACACTCATCACAGAACTTCTTCTTGCTGGTGTGACAATTCATACAACCCTTCTGCAGACTCCTGACATATTCAGTGCCATCGGCCGTGGTGCCCTTCCGGGTACCGCCAGAACGAACGATATTATCACGCCATTCATTAAGCAGCACCATGTGGGAACTCCGCATAAATTCGACAGGTTCTACACATTCCTTGGCATTAGTCGGCTTCTCCGGATTGGGGAGCGGACCGGCCGTGGTGGCCAGACCGTACCAGATCGGGAATGTGACCAGGCCAACAAATACTATTAAACCGGGTATGATTTTTCCTTTGTCATACATCGATATCACCCCTCCATCCCTGCAAGAGGTTCAAACCGAAGTCCTGAATCTCTCTCTTTTTCACCATCCATGATCAAGGCGTTACCGACCAGTTCGGAAACACCACAAACCTCGACCCCGGGGTTCCAATATTCCATCAGGGCAAGCAAAGTCGCCCTGTCAATGGCGCAGACACAGGACAGCATGTTAACCCCATGCTTGTCATGGACATGTTTGACCGCGTTGGCCCTCGGCAGACCGCCACGCATCCGCAGATCCATGATCTCGCCGGTATTAAGACCGGTGCCGCTGCCGCAGCAGAAGGTCTGCTCGCGGATGGTATTCTCCGGCATCTCATGGAAGTTATTACAAACTGCCTCTATAATCTCGCGCGGCTCATCAATCAAGCCCATGCCCCGCGCCGGGTTACAGGAATCATGAAAGGTCAGGACCCGGTGATCGTTACGGGACTTGTCGATCTTCAGCTTGCCATGTTTGATCAGATCAGCGGTAAACTCACTAATATGGACCATCTTGGTCGATGCGGCATTCTCGAAGACTGTGCCGGTGATCGGTGACTTGGGCACTTCAAGGAAATCGGCCGGACCGTTCATGGTATCCATATACTGGTGGAGGACCCGCCACATATGGCCGCACTCACCACCCAGGATCCATTTGACGCCAAGCCGCTTGGCCTCGGCGTACATCTTGCCGTTCAGCTTCTTCATCAGCTCGTTGTTGGTGAATGAACCGAAGTTACCACCTTCCGAGGCATAGGTGCTGATCGTGTAATCCAGCCCGATATGATCAAAGAGCAGCAGGTAACCCATGAAGGTATAGATACCCGGCTCGGCGAAAACATCGGCCGAAGGAATAACAAACAGGACCTCGGCGCCCTTACGATTGAAGTTGAGGCTCTCCAGGCGCAGCCCGGTAACTTCCTCAATATCATCAATCAGATATTCGGCATTCTCTTTAAAGGTATGGGGCTGGAGACCAAGATGGTTGCCGGTCCGGTTGGAGTTGGAAGCAGGCTCCAGGATCCAGTTGGTGCCGACGCCGACCAGATGGAGGATCTCACGGGCCATCATGGTGATCTCGGCGGTATCAATACCATATGGGCAGAACAGCGAACAGCGCCGACATTCCGTACATTGGTAGAAATACATGAACCACTCTTTCAGAACTCCAAAGGTCATCTCCCGGGCCCCGGCCAGACGACCAAGTATCTTACCGGCCTTGGTGAACTCGTTGCGGTAAATAGAGCGCAGCAACTCCGCCCTCAGGACTGGCATGTTTTTAGGATCGCCGGTGCCGAGAAAGAAGTGACATTTATCGGCACAGGCGCCGCAACGCACACAACAATCCATAAAGATCTTGAAGGAGCGGAACTTGTCGAGCCGGTCCTTGATCCCCTGGATGATGATGTCCTTCCAGTTTTCCGGAAGTTTCCAGTCATCACTCTCCACATCCCATTGCCGCGGCTCGCCGAAAAGACCCTTGCTCCCCAGGTTCTTGTCAAGATATTCGACCATATCCTGCTTGGCTGGGTAGCAATAGTTGCCGGGCTTGAATATCGCCGGCGTGTCCATCCAATCTTTCTTTGGAATGGCCCCCGTCATCATCGACGGGTCTTTAGCCACGCTATCACTCATTTGTTCAAGTTTTGTATTCGCCATTTTCGTAATCCCTTATTAACGGTGTTTCAGGCTCATTAAGACTCAGCCGGAGCGTCCCCTTCTGCCGCCGGTGCTTCCTCTTTCGGTGGCAGCTCTTTATCTACAGGAAGACCTGCTTCTACCATGAATTCACGGAAATCATCTTCATAACCCGCATAGGAGTGGGGCTTGATGGAAGGATCGTTCCACGGATTTATATGGCGAACCATCCGGCTGTTATTTGCCATGTTCCTGGTCGGGCTCAGGAAAACACCACCAGCGTGCATCAACTTGCTGAACGGGAAGTAAGCCAGGAGAACTGTGATCAAAAACAGGTGAACAAAGAAAATACCAGTGACGGATTCGGCAATAAAGGGGTTGAAAGTCACCAGACCATGGGTCAGCATCTTAATGCTGACCACATCAACCCTAAGCACGTAACGCATCAGGATGCCGGTGGTGCCGATGCCCAGGAGGAGAAACAACGGGAAATAATCAGCGACCAGGGATATGTAGCGGATATTCGGCAAAACCAGCCGCCGCAACAAAAGAAAAGTCACCGCGGCCATAAAGACCAGATCGGTCTGGTAGAGGACCGGGGCGCCAACCTGCATAAAACCGTCACCGAACTCCAGGGCATGAACAAAGGCCGGGATCGGATCGGTGAACAAGCGCAGATGCCGCAGGGCTACGGTCAGGAAGGAGTAATGGAACAAAATCCCGAACAGCCAGAGAAACTTGCTGGAGCCGTAGGCCAATTTGGGGCCCTCATGGACTTCCGCCTGGGTATTCCGAAAAAGAGACCGGAACAGAAAGACCTCCAGCAACATACGGCCGATCACGCCGAGGGTTGTGGAGGGGCAGTCCAGTTTGTTCTGCTTGATCCAGGGCAGTGAGTTCGCCTGACCGCCGGTCGTCGGAATCCTGAACGGCACCGGCGATTTGGCCCAATCCATCACCTTCGCAATAAAAAAGATGATGAAAATGGCAAAGGCCAGGTACGGCAATACCACTCCGAACAATGTCCGGCCACCGGGCAATGCCGCGCCCACATAAGCAACCAGCATCAGCGCCAGGACAATTCCTAATGCTTGTAAGACTTTCATCTACTGTTACCTCGCATCTAGTTGATTTGGTTATAACTACCTAATCATTTCCCGCTTTCTTATTCGCCAAATCCTCCCGCAACATAGCGGAAGGACACTTCATATTATCAGTCAGGGCATTTCTACCGCTCTGCAACTCCCGAATCCTCACCTGGAAAAGTCTCTCGCGACTCGCCATGTAAAGGTCAAAGGCCTGCAGGGCCAACCGGTCAACCCGGGCCGTAAAATCCGGCCACTCGTCATCAAGCTCCGGCGACCACTCCTTACGGCATTCATCCCTGATAATATCCTTAAGGGTAAAAATGAAAGCCAGGGACTCGGCCGGCGTATCTTCTGCCTGGACCGCCCGTACTTTCATCAATTGCTCAAGGGTCGCCGTGACGTCCCCCGGTTCCTCGCTCCGCAAGTTGCGATACAGAACAGTCAAACCCTCGGAAAAATTATGCCCCAGAGGATTAGCAAAACGATCATTCTGTTTTTCCAGAAACCTAACTGCGTCAGCCGGGAAGGCCGAGAGGACATGCTTTAGCCAGCGCTTGATAATGGCCGTTTCTTTTTCAACTAATAATGGCAGTATTTTCAATATATGACTCAATAAGGAGAAAAAGAATAAAGCAGGGACTCCCCCGCAGAAACAAACCGAATATGAATGACTATTCACTCAATAGCAGAAAGACCTATCATGTTTACAATCTTTTTTCAACAAGAAAAGTGGTCGCGAAACCAATGCATTGTTACTGAAAAACGGCGCGCTGTGACCCCGCTGATGGACCAAGTCCATGAAATACGGTACCGACACATGGTGGTACCATCCTCCTCATTAATCACCGCCCCCCACCATTAATTAGCGACCCCCGCCAATAATCTTTGCCGCAGCCCGGAGTTTCGCTTCCGCACCCGGTTATTCGCGATCGCGATGGCAAGCGCTTTGCGGCTGCCAACCACGACAACCAACTTTCTGCCCCGGGTAATGCCGGTATAGAGAAGATTCCTCTGCAGTAACGGGTAGTGGACGGTGTGAATGGGCAGGATCACACAGGGGAATTCCGAGCCCTGGGACTTATGGACCGTAACCGCATAGGCCAGTTGCAATTCATTGATCTCCGCCAGTTCATAGCTGACCGGCCTGCCGTCAACCGCCACGGTCACAAGCTGCTCATCATCATCGATATCGGTTACAAAGCCCATATCGCCGTTAAAAACATCTTTCTCGTAATTATTACGGAGCTGCATAACCTTGTCGCCGCACCGAAATCGCTCCGGCCCAGTTACAAGCGCCCCACCGCCTGAACCATTGATGACCTCTTGCAAGCGGCGGTTGAGATTTTCGACCCCGATCAAGCCCTTGCGCATCGGGGTCAGCACCTGGATATCCCGCTTGCTGTCGAAACCATACTTGCCGGCCAACCGCCCCCCACAGAGGCTGAGCACCTCACTTTCGATTTCCTCGGGAGACTCCCTGGCAATAAAATAGAAATCCTTATCGCCCTTATAGTCCGGCAGCAGATCAAAAGATTTGCCGCTATTGATCCGGGCAGCATTGATGCTGATCAAACTGCCCTCCTCCTGGCGAAATATTGTGGTGAGCCGCGCAGTTTTAAGCAGGCCGCAATCAACCAGATCGCGAAGAAAATTGCCGGGGCCGACCGAAGGCAGCTGATCAGCATCGCCGACCAATAACAATGCCCCGCCAGCCGGAATTGCCCGCAGCAGGGCATTGGCCAGGACAATATCCAGCATCGACGCTTCATCGATAACCACCAGATCCGCCGCCAGTGGTTTTTCACCATTATGACTGAAACCACCGGCAAAGGCGGAGAAGCCCAGGAGCCGATGGATGGTTGAGGCTCCCCGGCCGGTGGCCTCACTCAATCGTTTGGCAGCTCTACCGGTCGGCGCCGCGAGGGCAATCCGCACCCCCTTTTCCTCCAGCATCAGGATCATGGCCTTCAGAATCGTGCTCTTGCCTGTCCCAGGGCCGCCGGTAAGGACCGCCAACCTGTTTTCCAGGGCGACCCCCAGGGCCTGCGCCTGCTCCGGCGCTAGTTCGAAGCCCATCGCCTTGCGGATTCGCCGCAACTCAGTCTCTGGATGCAGCTTGCCCCAGGGCGGCGAGCCCTCGGCAATGCGCAGCAAGGAGTTGGCCACGCCCCGCTCGGCATGGTAGAGATAGGCCAGATAGACCCGGTCCTCGCCAACCACGACTTTTTCTTCACGAACCAGCTCCGGCAGGCGGGCCTCAATTAACGATGTCGGCAGATCAAGAAGACTGCGGCCATGTTCAAAAAGTTCCTGCCGCTCCAGGTAACAATGACCACTGCTCACCGCCTCATTAAGCACAAAAAGCAGGCCGGCCTTGATCCGGCCCGGGTCATGGGTCGGCAACCCTACCGAGACGGCAATCCGGTCGGCAATTCGGAAACCTACCCCCCAGATATCTTC
Source organism: Pseudomonadota bacterium (assembly GCA_030673265.1). Taxonomy (GTDB): domain Bacteria; phylum Desulfobacterota; class Desulfobulbia; order Desulfobulbales; family JAGXFP01; genus JAGXFP01. The sequence goes on from DAOVJK010000061.1 coordinate 10,577, forward strand.
GGTCAACCGGTAGGGGGTCTCCCGGACAACCCGCAAAGCTTCCCGGCCATAGGTCTTATAGATCTTAACCGCGTATGAGGCGGGGATATCATGGCCCTGCAAAAAGACCATAATCTCCTGAACATCCTTCTGTCCCTGCCAGACCTGCTTAATCCTTGCCACCAGCTTGCGACCCAGCCCAGCCACCTCTGCAAGGCGCTCAGGACTCTGGTCCAGAACGTCAAGGGTGGTCACCCCGAAATGGCTGACAATCTTAGCCGCATAGGCCGGGCCAACCCCTTTAATCAGGCCTGAACCCAAGTATTTTTCGATGCCTTTGATGGTATTGGGTTTGATGACCTGATAACGATCGAATTTGAACTGCCTGCCGTGCCGGGGATCCAGCTGCCAGCGGCCTGAAAGCTCAAGGCTGGAACCGACCGCCGCATCGGACAGCACGCCGACGATGGTGACCAACTCATCATCATGATCGTTGGCCTGTAAGCGGCCAACTGTAAAGCCGGATTCATCGCTCTGGAAGGTTATTCTTTCGAGAACTCCGGAAAGACGTGCGGAGGAACCGTTGATGGAGGGAGATTTGGGGTTGTCAGTTCTTTTCATGCCAAACAACACCACAGTAAAATTTCCGGTATCAGCACCGGACTGCCATGATCAGGATGTCACTGAAGAGATTTTCAGCAACCGTGTTTTGTCAGAAAATCACGAACCATCTCATCCATGATATCAAGCTGATTTTTACCCGTCTCATTGATCAGGATCCAGGTGCAGCGCTGGTAGGCCCGGTGCAGGTCGTCTGGGACCTTGATGGTCAGCGAGGTCAACTCCTCTGCATTATCACCGCCAACGGAGTTATCCTGCTCTTGCATATTGTCACCAATAGTACAGCCCTTAGCTGTTTATCATTTTGGATATAGAAACCATCTAATGCCGAACGCTGCAAAGTGTCGTAAAGACAGTAAAATATGGCATGGTGTCAAATTGACGTCAAACATCGAACGTCCAACGTTGAACATCGAATAAGGAGGCCGCTTCGCTTTATCTGATTATCGCAAGCACCACATTCAAAATTCGATGTTAAATGTTCGATGTTCGCCGTTCATCTTTTTATGTCACTTTGAAAATAGAGGCCGGAGCCCCAGGTTAGTACTGCTGAATAGTTACAAAAACTCTTAAGTTCATGATCTTGAATTACCGCTCAACCCATCAACCTTCACGGCAAAAGGCCACTGCTTCATCATAGGCTATACCACTGCCACCGAAGATATCCAGGGCGCTGCCCACCGTAACATCAAGCTTATCACGACCCAACTCGCGGACCAAGCGGAGATCATCGAGGTCCTTAACACCACCGGCATAGGTGGTGGGGATGGTCACCCAATCCGCCAGATCGCCAAGCAGATCCCGGGCCACCCCTTCACATCTACCCTCAACATCTGCCGCATGGATCAGAAACTCACTGCAAAACCCGGCAAAAAAAGCCAGGGTATCCTTGGAGATCTCGACCTCTGTGAACTTCTGCCACCGGTCGGTAACCACATAATAACGCCCATCCCGCAGCCGGCAACTAAGATCTATCACCAGTTTATCGGCTCCGACCAGCTCTACCAGCTCGCGTAAGCGATCTTCATAAACCAGCCCATCCTTGAAAACATAGGAGGTAACGATGACGGCCGCCGCCCCGTTTTCGAGCCAATAGGGGGCGTTGGCCGCCGTAATGCCACCACCGATCTGCATGCCACCGGGCCAGGCCGCCAGAGCCCCCAGGGCGGCTTGCTCGTTGCCGGGACCAAGCATGATGATATGGCCTCCGGTCAATTTGTCACGCCGATACATCTCCGCGTAATAAGAGGATGGCTTATCAGAGGCAAAATTGGTCTGTAGGCTGTCGCTGTCCTGGTCGGATAAGGTCGAACCGAC
>DAOVJK010000315.1 GCA_030673265.1 Pseudomonadota bacterium
AGTCTCGATGTCTCGTGAACTCGCTTATCGGTTTGTGCCGACAAGCGGCTCAACTCAGCTTCATACCACAAGGGCATAAGTCTCGATGTCTCGTGAACTCGCTTATCGGTTTGTGCCGACAAGCGGCTCAACTCAGCTTTATACCGCAAGGGCATAAGTCTCGTTTGTGCCGACAAGCGGCTCAACTCGGCTTTATGAGGGCAGCTTCGCTTGATCAGGTATCTGTTGATGCAGATCATGCCTGACAACACGCCAGAGGCTGAACGCCATCACCAGATAACCAATAATATATAACCACCATAGGAATTCGTCCGGCTGAAAATGTTGAAATGCCTCCTCTCCTTCGACAAGCAAAGGTCCCGCAGGCAGTAAGAATGCAGCCAAGGCCAATAGCGCACCCAGGATAAACAGCAAGGCCGTTCCACGGCTGAAGCTGACATCCTTTTCCATAAGTAATACCCACCCGCCCCAGAGAACAAAGAGCAAGGCAATAAATACCGGCGCAATCCAGGGACCAAACCAGGGCCAGGGGATTAAAAACAGGATATCCCACTCGAGCCAGCTTACCGGCCAGCCGATCATGATCTTGAGCCAAAAGTAATAAAATATATCCCACAGACCAAACACCAAGACGAACGCAGCAAAAATACGGGTAAACCCTTTTTCCGCAAGCAATGCTACGCTCAAAATCATCACCACAGTGGCAAATTCACGGACCAGCTCTATAGCAAGGTCGCGGTGCGACAGCAACTCAAGCGGGAAGATATGCAGTGGGTTGTCCGGATAATAAATTGTCCGCAAATGAACAACCAGAGCCGCCTCCACGTGGGCCATGGCGATAGCAAATAAGGTCAGGCAGATTATGTTACGGGTAAGTTTCGTCATAGTATGTGCGAATTATTAGAAGGGGGCACCGATTAAAAGGCCCTTAAAAAAGCACCGGAAACGGCTCAGGTCGTTCACTGGGCTGGATAGCCTACGGTCTGGGCCAGGATAATGTGCTGGTCATCGCCAAGGCCCATGACCGCGGCCAGTTTCTTGCGGTCGAGCGAGCCGCGGGCCACCACGGCCAACCCTTCTGAAGCGCAATAGAGATAGACATTCTGAACAATGGCACCGGTGGCAATGGCCGCCGCCTCAAGGGCATTCTCACGCGGCACCCCTTTCATTCGGGAAAAATTGACAACATAGATCAGGTTGAGCGGCGCCTGGCCGGGAAATTTCTGCCGGCTGGTGAGCTTTCTGATATCCCCGGCCGTGATTTGGTTAAGCCCGTGGCCCTTGGCTTGATACAGATACAGTCCATTGGCCGTAGCCACGTAGAGATCGATCTCCTGACGGTCGTGGGCCGAGGGCGCGGTGCGCTTACCGGATTTTGGCCGGTTGATGCCGTAGGCGGCCCAGAGCAGGTCGCTCATGGTCTGCTCGGGAAGGTTTTTTTTCGAAAAGAGGCGGCTGGACTGCCGGTGCTGAATGGCCTGCATCAGGGGTAGTCCCCTGTCAAAGCGAGGCTGCGGCAGGGTGATCAGCTCAGGCTCTGCCGTCCAGGCGGGCGGTTTGGAGAATAGCAGGGACAGGGCGGTAAAGATCATGGCGATGGTCAGTTTCATGGGCACACCTCCTTATCTGGGATTGTAGCACGGAGCCGTACCGCAAGGTAAGGAATTTGCCGGCTCTTCGTTACCACCTGGTACAGGACTATTTATTGCAGCCCGTATATGGCTACTGTTAGCCTTTGCAGTCCCTTTCTTTTGTTTGGGGAAAATGTGGCCCAGATTTCATGTCCCCAGATTTAAGCTTAATGCCAATATCTTTTCAATTACGGATTTTGGATAATTCCCTAATTTCGGCCACCCAATTTCAGGGTTCATTTTTCTCCAGATAGAAAATATCATTTTTTTGACAGGTGGGAGAATAATATTATTTAATCATATACATGGTCTCCATAGGAGGAGATAACTTCTTATTTTTTAACACTATTCAATTTAGGAGATTGGGTTATGAAAAAAGTTATCTATGCTGCAGCAGTACTTGCGATGTGCGTTACTCCGCTGAGCGCTATGGCCGATAGTACAACCTTATATGGTCAGTTACGTTATTCCCTCAACTCTGTTGACGAGGATTTTGTTGCCGGGAAGGATGGCTTGAGAGGAGAAGACAACGTGTCTCTCTTCGGTTTGAAAGGATCGTACGGTGAAAAAGTTAAAGCTTTTTTCCATCTGCAGACTGGTGCCAATGCAGACAGTGATCCCGACGGTGATGCCTTTGATCAGCGCTTCTTCTTCGGCGGCCTGGAAAGCGATTTTGGCAAGGTTGCTTATGGCCGGATGACCAATGCCTATAAATTCCCCGGCTTTAAATTGGACCCTTTTTATAACTACAGCCATGTAAATGCAGGTGGTATTTTTGCTGCTGGTGGCGCTACTTACGGTCTGTCCGGGGCGACGAACGGTTTTACCGACAACGCAGTACAGTATGTTTCACCTAGCCTGGGCGGCGTTAAGCTTACCGGTGGTCTATATATTGACGATTCCAATGCAGATGACCACGGTTACCTGGCCGGTGCTTCTTATGACTACCTGGACCTTAATGTTGGGGTTGTTATTGCCGTCAACGACGTTGTTGTGACCATACCGGGTATTGCTCCAGACGGTGAAGCCATCCGCGGTTACGCAAATTACAAGTTTAACGATACCTGGAAAGCAGCTCTTTCTGTGGAAATTGTTGATCTGACACTTACGACTGATGCGGAATATGTTTATCTCACCGGTACTATGATAGTTCCTTCCATCAAAATGGACTTTTCTGCTTCCCTGGGTGTTGTTACCGACGGTCCTGCAGAAGGTGCTGGCATTACAGTTGGCGCCTGGTATGACATTGCCGAAAACACCAAATTGTTCGCCCTCACCAGCTACGCTGACATTGACCCGGATGCGGCTGTGTTTGGAGCAGGCTATCGGCCTTTGGTTATTTCCATTGGTGTACAGCACAAGTTCAGCCTGAGCAATAAGTAAGCTCACTGGCTGTCATTCTCTACCCGGGAAGCTGGATGAATCGGGCAAGTATCGTCTTGGCGAACTCCCGGTAACAGGTCAATTGTTAAGGATAAAGGGGGCGAATATGCTGTTGACCGTTGTATGGATTTTCAACAGCCGTGCCAGCTGGCGGACCCTTATACCGCAAGGGCATAAGTCTCGATGTCTCGTGAACTCGCTTATCGGTTTGAGCCGACAAGCGGCTCAACTCGGCTTTATACCGCAAGGGCATAAGTCTCGTTTGTGCCGACAAGCGGCTCAACTCGGCTTTATACCGCAAGGGCATAAGTCTCGATGTCTCGTGAACTCGCTTATCGGTTTGTGCCTACAAGCGGCTC
>DAOVJK010000070.1 GCA_030673265.1 Pseudomonadota bacterium
AACCACTAAATAATATCACCGAGCTGTCGATTTACAGCCGGCAGGCAGTCTGTTTGCAAAAAAAAACGCACTCCTAAACAAGGTTTGTGCGGTCAGTGTTTTTGCTTTTTCAAACAGATACTGCACAACTTCTGAGATAATATCCTATTACTCTCTAAAAAACAACATTTTAAAATATTTAAATAAAAAGTTATCCATTCTTTTGAATAACCCTGATAGAATTGAAAAAAATTTCACCTGCCTAAATCAGGCGAAAAACATATTAACCAAGTGTCCACAGTGAGACTCTTTCCAGAAAGGGCCAGGATGAAGGCCACAGCGAAACATGCAATCACCGACCTGACATGAAAGCTGACCGGAAAAAGGTAAATATAAGAACAATATTTGGCCAAATACAGTAGATTAGACGATTCATGCAACCTGACCAAACAAACAAAACCTTGTCCATTGTTGATTTATTAAAAAACCACGCATTATTCTGTAAATGTTCAAGGTTGAGTTTGTCTCGCCTTATTCCCCATTTACAGGAAAAAGTGCTCGAATCCGGCGAGTATCTGTACTCAAACTGCGAACATGCCGATGAATTATTCCTGGTCATTGACGGTGCGGTTAAGCTGGAACTTGAAACGGGGAACCTGGTTGAAATAACAAGCGGCCTGCTTGGCGAAGAAACTTCAATTGGCAAAAAAAGATATTCCGGCACGGCCAGGTCTATAGACCAGGCCAGGGTAATTGTCCTGCCCATAGGTGCTTTCAGAAAATTCCTGTTTGAAAACGAATTTCTGAAAGAGGAATTAACCCGTTCATATATTAACAAATTTTCCTCCACGGAAGATACGAGAGCAGGATCACTCCAATCAACCCCGAAGCCGGCTGTGCACGATTCTTCATTAGTGCAGGCAATAGGGTGGATTCTTGCCACTATTCTGCCGCTATGCACCGTTTTTCTCCTCCGGAACGACCCGACTATCCCTAACGACCAGGCCTTATATCTGATCGCGGTAGTCAGTTGTGTCGGCATCATGTGGATGTTCCAGTTGTTGCCGGATTTTGTCCCTGCCCTGTTTGCCGTTCTGATAACTATCCTGCTGGGACTGGCGCCTACAGAAACAATCCTGTCGGGATTTTCCTCAAAGAGTTTCTTCATGGCCTTGAGCATCCTGGGACTTAGTGCGGTATTAAGAGCCTCCGGTCTTGGCTACCGCTTATTGCTCCTCCTGCTGAAAAGCGGCCCGGCGAGCAAATGGTGGTACAATACCAGTGTCTTCATTATGGGCTTTGTCCTGACTCCCCTCGTCCCGACGGCGAATGGCAGAATAGCCGTTGTTGCCCCATTCGTCTCAGAACTCCTGACCTTATATGATGAAAAGACAGCCCAACGAGAAGCTGCCCGCCTTACCGTGAGCGTCCTGGCCGGGGCCGGCCTTTTCTCGGCGATCTTCCTGAGCAGCAAGTCCATCAACTTCATTATATATGGTTCTCTGCCCATCCAGGAACAGGCCAGGTTCCAATGGCTGTATTGGCTTTATGCCGCCTCAGTCTGTGGGGGCATCATGATGATCCTTTATCAAATCAGTTTTGCCCTTTTCTTCAGGACCCCCGGCAATGTAAATATCCCCAAGCAATCCATCCTGAACCAGCTTGCCCTTCTGGGACCGCTCAAAAAAGGCGAATGGGCCGCGATTATGGGTTTTTTCGTCCTGATCATAAGTTTTGCCACAAATTCGCTCCATCGGATCGATATCCCCTGGGTGGCCCTGGCTATCTTTTTCGCCTTGCTGATGTACGGCTTTATCGATAAAAATGAATTTAAAAAGAATATTGACTGGTCTTTTCTGGTGTTCCTGGCCTCTCTCATCGGACTTGTTGCTGCGATGAAGCACACCGGAGCTGATTATTGGCTCACCGGAAAGTTCAGCTGGCTTAACACCATCATGGCAGAAGACTTCCCGATATTCATCGCTATGCTGGCAGGCGCGATCGGTATCGTCAGATTCGTATTACCGATAAACGCAACTGTCATTATCTTTGCGACCCTTCTGCTGCCAACCGCCGAGAATATCGGCGTTAACCCCTGGCTGGTTGGTTTTCTGATCCTGTTTCTGTCAGAATCTTTTGTCATGCCCTATCAGGCATCTTATTACAATCAATACTGTTCAATAACTTCCACCGGTCAACCCGGCGCAGACAAACGTCTGCTACCCTTTTTCCTTGCTATCATTGTCATGAAGTTAATCGCAATTTATGCATCATTACCATTCTGGAAGCATTTGGGTCTGCTATGAAAAAAACAACCCTCGTAAGTCTGACAATGAGCATCTTTTTTCTTACAACGATCATGGTAGTCGTCTGGATGAGTTACAACAAACCGAGGGTCTTTATCCTTCACAGTTACAGCGATGATTACATCTGGACCAGAGAGGTTAACGTCGGCATTGAACGGACACTGGCAAACCAGAGGTGGCTCCTGGTCCGCTATCATTTTATGAAAACCAAGAAATTTAAAGATAAGAAAGCACACCGCCGAGCGGCTATAGCTGCCAGTAGCGCCATTAAAAAATTTAAACCTGATGTCCTGATAGCCGTTGACGACTATGCTCAAAAACTGGTTGCCAAACAATTTGTCAATCAGCCGGATATAAAGATCGTCTTTGCCGGAATCAACGGCAGTATCGAACCTTACGGTTACGACCAGGCAGACAACGTGACCGGGATCGTAGAACGGAAACAGGTCCAGGCCATTAAAGAAGTAATTCTGATGCTGGCCGGCCACACAGAAGTGGATCCAGACAAGCAGAAGGTCCGGACCCTGTTCCTCTCCGACCCTGCCCTTTCCGGCAAAAGGGATTCGGCATATGTTAACGCCTATGACTGGCGACCCATCGATCACCAGGGATCTATCCATGTCGAAGACTACCAGGAATGGCAGCAAACAGTACTGAAGGCCAGTGAATTAACCGATTTCCTGCTGGTCTCAGGATATCGCAAACTACCACGCTCCAAAAATGCGCCTGTTTTTGTGCCCCCGAAGGAATTAATGGCCTGGACCGAAGAGAATTCTCCCGTTCCGGTTATTGGCATGAATTTTTTCAATACTGATGACGGAGCCATGCTTTCGGTTGGCGTATCTCCTTATGAACAAGGAGAAGTTGCAACCAGAATGGCCCTTGATCTGTTAACCGGCAAAAAGAAAGTTACCGACATCCCCGTGCAAATTTCGCAGCAATATGTAATCTCGATTCGAAATTCAGCTATTCGTAAACGAAAATTGACCGTACCAAAGATATTTGAGGCCTTTGCCCGGGCGACCAATAATTATTTTAACTGACAACCTTAAAGCCAGCTATTACGAGATGCTAATGAATCATTCTCAAACTTATAAAAATCTGCTCATGAAACTCTCAACCACATTGGTGTTTTTGCTGATATGTGTTCTTTTTCACGACATCGCATGGGGCGCCCCATCTGCTAACAATACCCCTCCCGGGAAAATGAAAGTCGCTGTTGTCGAGTTTGAGGTCAAAGGCGAGTTTGAGCTTAAAGAGGCCGGTTCAATTGTTGCTGAATGGATGATAAACTCGGTTGATAAAACCTCGAAATTCGACCTTCAGGAGAGGGTCCTGTTAAAGAAGATCCTCGCCGAGCAAAAGTTAAGTCTGGGTGGACTGGTTGATGAAAAGGATGCCACCGCCAAAATCGGCCAATTATTCGGGGTGGAAGCAATCATCACCGGCAGTGTAATCAGATGGCAGCAGATGGTTTCAGTCACCGCCAGACTCATCAACACCTCATCTGGATCAATTATTCGAACTGCTGAAATAAACTCAGGCAACATAAATGCCATACCATCTCGAATTGACGAATTGGCCTTGATCATAACCGGCCTTAAAAACCCGGACAAACTCGCGGATCTTATCGATAAATCCAGTAACCAGAATCTACCGACAGACAAGGATCACAGGTATTGGCATGACCCGGTAACCGGCATGGACTTTGTCTGGGTACCTGAGGGTTGCTTTAAAATGGGGCAGTCGGAAGAAGAACGACAGGAAACGATCAGTGAATCCAGCGCCAAAACCTATAAAAAAAAATACAACGACGAAACGCCACAACATGAAGTTTGCGTAGATGGTTTCTGGATGGGAATGTACGAAGTAACCAACCGCCAACTGAGACTCTTCGATCCAGCCCACAACAGCAAAAGCTACAAAGGGATCTCGCTGGATGGAGAAAAACAGCCGGCAGTATATGTCAGCTGGAACCAGGCTAAATCTTATTCTGAATGGCTTACTAAAAAACACGAGGCTAAAAGTAAATTCCGCCTGCCGAGTGAAGCAGAATGGGAACATGCATGCCGGGCCGGTTCAGAGAGTTCCCGCTTCTGGGGTACCGATTCAGACGAGGCCGGAGAGTATGCCAACGTCTATGACGGAACTTCGAAAAACAAACTGAATTGCAAATGGGAATTTCATGATTGCGACGATGAATACGTTGTCACCGCTCCGGTAGGCAGCCTGTACCCCAACGACTATCAGCTTTACGACATGCTCGGCAATGTCTGGGAATGGACCATGGACACTTACAGCGAAACCTCATACAGCACCCATGAAAAGTCCAACCCGGTGCATACCGGCAAAGGCAACAAAGCCAGACGCGGCGGCAGCTGGTATAGCGCCCCGGGAAGTGTCCGATGCTCAAACCGTGGCAACAGGTCCGCTGACAGGAAAAACAAAGAGATAGGTTTCAGACTGATTAGAATCGAAGTAACCAATTAGCAAAATTTATTTGTTAACAACAAAAAACATTACAAACCTGAATTGCTTAAATGGTCTCCAGTTAAAAGGCACTTTATGCCAGAGCATCTATTCTGTTGATCTCTGGCCAGGACATCAACATATCCTATGCCCCCTATCCTTGATCGCGGTTATCCTGAACAGGCTTGTTTCGCATACTCGGTAAGAATCATCACTATCAGCTGGGTCATGATGGCTCGCAGCCACCCTTAACTTCAACTTGCCCTTATCCTGTCCTGTACCGAGCGTGGCAATCTAATAGAACGATACCCGAAGTAGATGCCTATGCAACACTGGAAACACATCATTTTTGAAAACATACGTCATGATTTGAGTTTACAGGATCATTTAAATTTCATACTCTCCAAGCATGGCAACTGGAATAACACAACCCAACCAGCCAGAAAAGCTACTTTTTAAAAGTACCCTCTGGATTATATTCATCTGGAGCTCTATCATTGTCGCTTCAGTGGCCTGGGATTTCTATGCTATAAAGGACCAAACAAAGAAAACGGTCCTGAATATAGCCTATGCCTATCTGGACAAAGACAAGGCCTTTAGACTCTGGGGCGCCTCTCATGGCGGCGTATATGTCGAAAAAACAGCAAGTACCCCTGCCAACCAGCTTCTTTCCCATGTAGCGGAAAGAGATATAATCACCCCGTCTGGCCGAGAACTTACCCTGATGAATCCGGCCTACATGATGCGCCAGATGATGGAAACTTTTGCTCAACAGTCTGGCACATCCGGTCACCTGACCAGCATAAACCCGATTAACCCAATCAACCAACCTGATGAATGGGAAAGATCCGTCATGCTTTCCTTTGAAAAAGATCTGGTGGAATCAGTAGCAGAATTTCGTCTCCTTAGGGGGAGAGAGCATCTGCGAGTGATGATCCCCTTCGTTACCAAACAAGGATGTCTCAAATGTCATGCCATTCAAGGCTATAAAGTCGGGGATATAAGGGGGGGAACCAGTGTCAGTATCCCTATGGCTCCCTACTACGCTCTGGAAACAACCTCCAAAACAACCTCCATCACCACTCATGTTGGCATTTTCTTGTGTGGCCTTCTAGGTATTCTACTCGGCTTCTGGAAAATAAGATTGTATATGCGAAGTCAGCGCAGAATGACAGAAAGTGCCCGTGAACAACACGAGTTTATCAATACTATCATCAACTCCCTTTCTCATCCCTTCTATGTGGTGGATGTAAATACTTACGAGATTATATTAGCCAATTCGGCCGCCAAAGAGCATGGCGACGGTTCGCTTTCATTCTGTTATGTTTTGGGACACAATAGAGATACTCCTTGCTGCGGCAAAGAACATCCCTGCCCCATGCAACAGGTGATAAAAAATAAAAAATTGGTCACAGTTGAACACTTCCATTTCGATAAGGAAGGCAACCCATTGAATGTAGAGGTTCAATGTTTTCCGGTGCTTGATAGCAACGGCGAGGTGAGCCAGGTGATCGAGTACTGTTACGACATCACTGAAAGGAAAAAGGCTGAAAAAGAGAAACTGCTTCTCATGGAGCAGCTGCAACAGTCCCAGAAAATGGAAGCCATCGGTACCTTGGCGGGGGGGGTTGCCCATGATTTCAACAATATTCTCACCGCTATTAATGGCAATAGCGAATTAGCCAAATTGAATCTTAACAGTAACATTGAAGATGCTGAAAAGAATCTAGACAAGGTTCTTCTGGGATCCGCCCGGGCTCGTGATTTGGTAAAGCAGATCCTTACTTTTAGCAGAATAACTGTACAGGAAAAACAACCTTCACAGCTTTCTTTGATTGTTTCAGATGCTTTAAAACTTTTACGTGCCTCCATACCAACTACCATTGAAATCAACCAGGATATCAAATCTCAATCCTTAGTGTTAGCCGATTCTACCCAGATCCATCAAGTCGTCATGAATCTCTGTACTAATGCCTATCATGCCATGCGTGATAAGGGAGGTACTCTGGGTATCAGTTTAAAAGATGTGGATGTTTCTCAGGAGATGATCAGCAACGAATCGAAGGTAGTGCCTGGCACCTACATTCAACTCGAGGTGAGTGATAACGGTTGTGGCATGGATGCTAAAACAAAATGCAAGATATTTGAGCCATACTTTACCACTAAGGAGTCGGAGGAAGGAACCGGCCTCGGCCTGGCAGTGGTGTTTGGAATTATTGAGAGTCATAACGGCTACATCAACGTTTACAGTAAAATTGGCCAAGGAACAACTTTTCAGGTTTATTTGCCGATCGTAAAGAATGAAACAAAGGATCCTCTGCTAACTAATAAAGATAAAGTCGATATGTTAACCGGAGGAAGCGAAACCATCATGTTAATTGATGATGAAGATGTCATTACTGATGTTGAAGAATCAGTGTTAAGCAAATACGGTTATGAGGTCAGCACTTTTAACAACGGAGAGCTCGCCCTTAAGGCGTTCAGAGAAAATAAGAGGAAATACGATCTTATCATTACGGATATGACAATGCCCCATATAACCGGCCTTGACTTATCAAAGATAATATTAGAAATCGAGCCCGATATGCCAATTATCATCTGCACGGGACATAGCGAGCTTCTAAACAGAGAAAAAGCACTGTCGGTTGGGATAAGTGAATACTGTGAAAAGCCCTTGAGTATAAAGACCCTGCTGTCAACTGTCCGTAGTGTTTTAGACAAGAAAAGACTACAGAGTTAAATTAAAATTTATAACAAACAGTATAAACCAAACAGCTCTTAAGCCATAAATTCATATAGAGGTTGAGATCGTTCACGGCATCAGACCAAATATGACAAAAGGATGATCTCTGATAAAGGTGACAAGCTCATTATATTGTAGTATTTTTGTGCGCCATAACCGGGCATTGTATATTTAACCAAAGATGATTTGCAGTAATTTCTGGAGACTATCCAGATAATGCCAGCTTGTACCGCATTTATTTCTTACGGGGGGTCTTATGTTCACTCAAAGTAACATCAGAATAATCAATACGTTTATTGCGCTCTTAGTTGTGATAATGCTATTCGCTCAACCGGCTATCGCGCAATCCGGTCAGTCCAAACTCCTAATCGGTCTTATCCCCGAAATGAACATATTTCAACAAAAGCTGCGCTTCGCTCTTTTGGGGGAATATTTATCGGAAAAAACAGGCCTCCCGGTGGAATTCACAATCCTGAGCCGCTACGGGAATATCATAGACAGCTTCAATAATGAGAAAATGGACGGTGCGTTCTTCGGGTCTTTCACCGGGGCACTGGCCATTCAGAAACTCGGGGTTGTTCCTTTGGCCAGGCCAGTGAACCTGGACAACACTTCTGAGTATCACGGGTATCTCCTGGTCCGGAAAGACAGCGGCATAGAATCCGTCAGTGACATGCGGGGCAAACGCATGGCCTTCGTCGAAAAAGCGACTACAGCAGGCTACCTTTTCCCCTTAGCCTTTTTCCGTGAAAAAGGCGTCAAGGACATTGACAGATTCTTCGGTGAAAAATTCTTCACAGGAAGCCACGATGCTGCAGTTATCGCCGTGCTGGACGGCGAGGCCGATGTTGGTGCCGCAAAAAACACCATTTACAACCGGGTTAAGAACGATAATCCTCGTGTCGAAAAAGAACTGACCATCATTGCCAGGTCACCTTCCGTGCCATCCAATGGTCTCTGCGTTCGAAATACGCTTGATCCCGGCCTGCAAAAGAAACTCAAACAGGCGCTCCTTAGCCTGGGACAAGCCCCTGCAGATAAGAATATTCTCGCTAAATTCGGCGCTCTGGGCTTCATCGAGACAACAACTGCTGATTACCAACCAGTCTTGGATATGGCGCAAAAAGCAGGGATCGACATCAAAACTTACAATTACCGAAATAATTAAATCCAATTATTTGTACGGCAGGAAACTCTCTCGATGAAACGTAAAATCATTACTGCGTTATTAATGCTTCTGCTATTCTCCGTCTCTGGCGTAGCACTGGCAACATACTTCGCCTCGAATATCACTGGCACCCTAAAAAAGATCGTCAAGCTGCACCAAATTGAAGATCTCCGGCAAAATCTGATCATTTCCATTCAGTCTGTGCAGTCCGATCTCTACACTGTAAACACGAGGTTCAGTAAGAAGGTCGACATCATCGCAACCAATGTCCTCACCTTGGACTCCTCCGCCAGGGACTGTAATAATTGCCACCATGAACCGGCTATCGCCCGAGATCTTCAGGAAATTGAAGACCTCATCATTGCCTATCAGAACACCCTGAGCTATTACATTACCGCATCGGCAAACCGACAAAGAATTGAAAAACTTAAGTTGGACGCCGCGGCGATCGGTAACGAGCTCCTGAAAAAAACCGAGAAAATGTCGTCTCAAGCAGCCAAGAAGCTCGATATCACAACAACTTTGGCTTTGAAGAAGATCACGCAGGTACAATTCATCCTGTTCTCCACCATTGGCATCACCTTTTTTATCGGTATGCTAATTTCGATTTACCTGACACGATCCGTCACCGGCCCCATTACTAAACTGGTGACAGCCATCCGCGCCGTCGCGGAAGGCGACTTTGATCATACCGTAAATATTGAAGACCAGACCGAGTTTGGCGAGCTGGCTGACCATTTCAACACAATGAACACCTCACTCAAGGCTAATTACGAAGATTTAGTTAAGGAAGTGATTGCACGACACCAGATAGAAGAGGCACTCCGTGAGAGTGAAGAACGCTATGCTCTGTCTGCGCGCGGCTCTAATGACGGCCTTTGGGATCTGGACCTGCGGCAGGATAAGATATATTACTCTCCCCGCTGGAAATCCATGCTGGGCTTTACCAGGGATGAGATAGGCTCCACTCTGGAGGAATGGTTGGGCCGGGTGCATGAAAAGGACCGAGCCATAGTCGAGGCCAAACTTGCCGAACATTTAAACGGTGAAACCCCGCTCTTTGAGTGTGAATACCGTATCCATAACAAGGACAATTCTGTCATCTGGATGCTTGCCCGTGGGCTGGCGGTTTATGACGATGATGGCAAGGCCTATCGTATGGCAGGTTCCCAGACGGACACTGCAGCCCGAAAAAAAGATGAGGAGAAGATGATTCACGACGCCCTTCATGACCATCTTACCGGGCTGCCGAACAGGTCTCTTTTCATGGACCGCCTGGAGCATGCAATTGCACTATCCAAACGTGACAACACCCACTGCTATGCCGTTCTATTCGCAGACCTCGACCGGTTTAAGATCATAAACGATTGTTTTGGCCACGACATCGGAGACAAACTTCTGATCGAGTTGGGCCAGAGACTCGAATTGTGCCTCAGACCCGGTGATTCCGTTGCCCGTTTCGGTGGCGATGAATTTGCCATCCTTCTTGAGGAAATCGTCTGCACAATGGACATTGAAGATATCGTTCAACGAATATTGCACGAGATTGCCTTGCCCTTTAAGATAGAAGGCCACGAATTGTTTACCTCACAAAGCATTGGCATTGCGTTTAAATCTGAACAGTATGAGTCGGCGGAGGATATCCTCCGTGATGCGGATGTTGCCATGTACCAGGCCAAGTCTAAAGGAGGAGGCCAGCATGTGTTTTTCGACATGAGCATGCACTCAGCCATTATCGCCAGGAATAAGCTCGAAAACGACCTGCGCAGTGCAGTAGACAGCCAAGAGGATTTCATTTTACATTATCAACCCATCATGAATTTGAAGGAACTAAGCCTAAGTGGTTTCGAGGCCCTGATCCGATGGAACCACCCGACCCAAGGCATCATTCCACCTAATGACTTTATTTCTCTCGCGGAGGAAACCGGTCTGATCATCCCTTTAAGCACATGGGTCATCAGGCAAGCTTGCCGTCAGTTGCGGATTTGGCATGATATGTACCCGACGACTTCTCCACTCAAAATAAGCGTCAATATTTCCAGTAAAATGCTGCTGTTGGACGATTTTGTCGGCACCGTCGCCACCTGCCTTCAGGAAGAAAAAATTCAAGCAGAATGTCTAGCTATTGAGATAACAGAGAGTGTCATCATTGAACACACTGATACCGCCCAAAAAACCTTAATTGAGCTCCATAACATGGGCATAAACATCCATATCGATGATTTTGGTACCGGTTATTCCTTCCTTAGCTATTTGCACAATTTCCCGGTCAATGCATTAAAGATCGACCGATCATTTATCTCCAAAATATCGGCAACAGGAGATAACTTGGCTATTGTCAAGACTATCATCAACCTGGCGCAGAACCTCAACCTGGACGTGATCGCTGAAGGAGTTGAGGAAGATTATCAGCTTTCAGCAATTGACAGTCTGGATTGTACTTACGGTCAGGGCTTTTTCTTTTCAAAAGCCATAGCCGCTGATGCCGTACCTTCCTGGATCGCATCCAATAACATTCAGACATAATATTTCCTTCCGATCATCAACAAAGCCAAGTGGCAAAATCCGCCAAGTTCCAGGTACAAATATCAATAGATAATGAGAAGCCATCATTACGGCACTTGACCGGGAGATATTTTCACAGCCAGACAATGGTTTAATGATTATGTTAGAAATACAAGCAACCTTAACTGTATTAAAAGATTCCCTGAAGATTCAAATTTAGAGGTTAGATCATGAAGAAAAATATTTGTTTAATTGAAAGAATTATCAGAATCGTTGTTGGGGCTGCCATACTGTCCCTGGCTTTTTTGGGTCCCCAAAGCCCATGGGCATATCTGGGAATAGTTCCACTGCTTACCGGTCTGACGGGCTGGTGCCCTCCTTACACTATCCTGGGATTCTCGACCTGCAAAGATGATAAATGTGATAAATCGGGGGGTGGAGGCTGCGGTTGTAGCTGATTTAAAAAATTAAGGTGAGCCAATGTCGCATTTATGTCCTGGGAAACAGTCAAACAAGGACGCCCCGAGCCAGTTATC
>DAOVJK010000089.1 GCA_030673265.1 Pseudomonadota bacterium
GGCAGGGCTGACATTGATTGAAATTATCTTTGCCATGATTTCACGGCCTTGCCAATTATTGGGAAAAAGATTTTGCTCTTTGCTCAAAGGGGGAGCGAAGATTCAGAATAACCTAGTTACTTATTCCACCACTAAATCGGTGCTCAGATAACGTTCGCCGGTATCGGGGAGAATCACCACTACGTTTTTAGCCCTGTTCTCTTCTCTGATCGCCACCTGCAGGGCCGCCCAGGTTGCCGCACCTGAGGAGATCCCGCACATGATACCTTCTTCTTTGGCCAGGCGCCGGGCGGTTTCAAAGGCCTGCTCATTGGTGACCTGGATTGTTTCGTCAATGATCGCAGTATTAAGGACCTTTGGAATAAAACCGGCCCCGATACCCTGGATCTTGTGGGGACCGGGAGTGCCGCCGGACAAAACCGGTGAATCGGCGGGTTCGACGGCAATGGCTTGGAAAGAAGGTTTACGAGCTTTTATCACCTCGGCAATCCCGGTGATGGTGCCGCCAGTCCCGACTCCCGATACCAGGAAATCAACCTCGCCGTTGGTGTCTGCCCAAATCTCTTCGGCGGTGGTGAGGCGGTGGATTTCAGGATTTGCCGGGTTTTCAAACTGGTTTGGCATGAAAGAGTTGGCGGTAGCTGCTTGGATCTCCGTGGCCTTGGCGATCGCGCCATTCATGCCTTCCGCGCCGGGGGTTAAGACCAGCTCGGCGCCCAGATGTTTGAGGAGTTTTCGCCGTTCCATGCTCATGGTATCCGGCATGGTCAGGAGCAGCCGGTAATTTCTGGCGGCGCAGATAAAGGCCAGGGCGATGCCAGTATTGCCACTGGTTGGTTCGATGATCAGAGTATCGCTGTCGAGCCGCCCGTCGGTCTCGGCTGCTTCGATCATCGCCTTGCCGATTCGATCCTTGACGCTCCACATGGGGTTGCCTGATTCAATTTTAGCAAGAATATTTGCCTGGCAATCGGCGGTGATGCGGTTGAATCTGACCAACGGGGTTTTACCGACGGTTTGGGCAATATTGTTGAATATCGCAGTCATTATTGCGCTCCTTTCAGCCTTGGCTTTTCAAAAAAGGTTCATTTGTCTTTATTGCCGGAGTAAAGAAGTTCCGGCCTCTTCAGGATGACCTTGGTGTCGGCGGGCACACTTTCGGTCATCCAGATATTACCGCCGATTACCGAACGGGCGCCGATGACGGTTTCGCCGCCGAGGATTGTGGTGTTGGCGTAGACGATCACGTCGTCTTCAATGGTCGGGTGGCGTTTGACATTGCGGTAGCGCTCGCCGGCATCTCTCGGCAGGGAGAGGGCGCCCAGGGTCACCCCCTGATAGATCCTGACCCGTTCACCGATCACGGTGGTTTCACCGATAACCACACCGGTGCCGTGGTCGATAAAGAAACTCTTGCTGATGGTGGCGCCGGGGTGAATATCGATGCCGGTAACGCTGTGGGCATATTCGGTCATGATTCTGGGCAGGACCGGCACTCCGAGTCCGTGCAGTTCGTGGGCCATTCGGTAAACGCTGATCGCCCGCAGACCCGGATAGCTGAAGATGACCTCATCACCGCCTTTGGCGGCGGGATCGCCGTCGAGCGCGGCCTGGATATCACCGGTCAGCATCTCACTGATCTGGGGCAGGGTTTCGATGAAATCGATGGCTTTTTGATAACCCTGGGCCTTGCATCTGGTGCAGGTCTGCCGGGCCTGAAAGCACTCGTGCTGGATGGCCAGGACGATCTGGGCGGCCAGGTTCTCGAAGAGCTCGGTCGTTTCCTGACCGAGACAGTATTCCAGATTGGCGGGATTGATGGCGGTGGTCGAAAAATAGCCGGGGAAAAGGATTCGCCGGGCCTGATTGATGATCTGCACCATCTTTTCATAAGTGGGGATCGGAATCGAGCCCAGGTGGTCGAAACAGCCGTGCTTGTTGCAGGAGGCGGCGAGCTGCTTGACCACCGGCGGAATATCACCGTAAAGATGGCTGACGTTTTCGGCATCGTCTGCGCATTGCTGGTTGTCTATGTCCTTTTTAAACATGCGGGGACCTGTCTTTAGACTGTCTAGAGATTTCAGCTTGTCATCCATATTATCATGAAACCCTGTCGGTTAAGGAGATTATGATTCGCCATTGTTCCTGCGGCTGACCATAAATATACCGTAAGTCGCCCGGAGATTGGGCAGAAAATTTATTATGTTACCCTGCAGGTTGTCACTGTGGGTGTTGATATCCACCTCCCTGATGACCTTGCAGCCGGTTTCCTTGACAAAGCGGCGGAAGTCCTTGATGGTGATGATCCTGATGTTAGGAGTATTATACCACTCGTAGGGCAGCTGCCGGTTCTTGGGGGCGTAGCCGAAAAAGAGGATCTGCAAGCGGATGGACCAGTAGCTGAAATTAGGAAATGAAACGATGATCTTTTTCCCGACCCGCAGTAATTCCTTGATCAACAGATCAGGTTCCAGAACCTGCTGCAGGGTCTGACTAAGGATCACATAATCGAAGGCGTTATCCGGATAATCATGGACTTCTTCGGTGATATCGCCCTGGAGAACCTGTACCCCGTTTTCAATACATTTTGTGACCTTGGCTTCGGAGCTTTCGATACCGGTGCCGCTGACTCGCTTCTCTTTTTTGAGAAAGCTGAGCAGC
This sequence comes from Pseudomonadota bacterium, assembly GCA_030673265.1. GTDB lineage: Bacteria > Desulfobacterota > Desulfobulbia > Desulfobulbales > JAGXFP01 > JAGXFP01. The sequence continues at coordinate 2,662 of DAOVJK010000089.1, forward strand.
TCCCCCTCGCCGCAGCCGAGATCAAGAACCCTGCTGTCGGGTTCGATCCATGAGGCTATTATCTGTAGATCATAACGCATTGGTTTCTTCTTCTGATACCCGTTTCAGGAATCGGTTGATCATGGTGCTTTGCCGCTCATTGGGGAGCAGGAAGGCATCGTGACCGCAGGTTGCCTCGATCTCGCAAAAACTTACATCAAGACCATTCTTCTTCATGGCTTTAACCATGTCGCGGGATTGATAAGTGGGGTACAGCCAGTCCGAGGTGAATGAAATCGTCAATATCTTGGCTTTGATATTGGCAAAGGCTTCCACCTCCGAGTCGTGGCCGTGTTGCCTGCCGACATCGAAATAGTCGGCGGCTTTGGTTATGTAGAGAAAGGAATTGGCGTCGAAGCGCTCGACAAATTTTGAGCCCTGGTAACGCAGGTAGCTCTCCACCTGGAAATTGGCATCAAAATCGAAAGATAAATTGTCCCGATCCTGAAGCCGCCGCCCGAATTTATCGCGCATGGCCTCGTCGGAAAGGTAGGTGACATGGCCGACCATCCTGGCCAGGGCCAGACCAATATCAGGTTTTGCACCGCTGTAATAATCACCCTTGTTGAAATTGGGGTCTGACATGATGGCCTGTCTACCGATCTCATTAAAGGAGATGGCCAGGGCCGAGTGGCGAGTGGTGGTGGCCAGCAGAATCGCTGAAGCGACCATCTCGGGATAGCTGATTGCCCATTCAATAACCTGCATGCCGCCGATGGAGCCGCCGACTACCGCCAGTAGTTTGGCGATGCCGAGATGGTCGAGCAGCTCTTTCTGGACCTTGACTATGTCACCGATGGTCACCACCGGAAAGGCCAGGCCGTATGGTCGGCCGGTTGCCGGGTTTTCTGATGATGGCCCGGTTGTACCCATGCAGCCGCCCAGAACGTTTGAGCAGATGACAAAATATTTGTTGGTGTCGATGCCCTTGCCGGGGCCGACCATGGTGTCCCACCAGCCCGGTTTTGGGTCATCTTCGGAGTAATAACCCGCCACGTGGGAATCACCGGACAGGGCATGGGCTATCAGAATAACGTTGCTTTTATCAGCATTGATAGCACCCATGGTTTCGTAAGCGACCGTGATCGGGCCGAGGCGGGCGCCGCTTTCCAGAACAATCTCAAGTGGTGGTTCGGCAAAGGTATGGATTTTTTTCTCGACCTGGCCGACGGAAATACCGTCGCGATCTGGTTCGATATACTCGCTCATAATGTGCTCAGCATACTTGCTGCTCAGATAGTGTCCAGGGCCTGGCTAATATCATCGCATATGTCTTCAACCGCTTCAATGCCGACGGATAACCTGATCATATCCTCAGTGATGGATAGTTTTTGCCGAGTTTGTTCATCGAAGGAAAGATACTGGGATGAGTATGGGTGGATAATCAAGGTTTTACAATCACCCAGGTTGGCCAGGTTGTAGACCATTTTCAGGGAGTTGATGAATTTGAAGCATTCTTCCTTGCTGCCAAGGCCGAAGGAAAGAACCCCGCCAAAACCCTGACCGTTGAACTGGCCCGAAGCTGTTTGGTGGGAGGGGCTGTCGGCCAGGCCTGGATAACGGACCCATTTTACCTCTGGTCTGGTGGTCAGAAACTCGGCAACTTTATGGGCGTTGGCGAGATGGCGCTCCATGCGCAGGGCCATGGTGTCAAGTCCCAATATGGTCAGGTAGGAGTGCAGGGGCGCTTGAGTTGTGCCGAAATTTATGTGATGCTCCCGCCAGACCTTGTCGAGGAAGGCAAGTGGCCCTTTCCGGTCGATAAATGGTTTCAGGTCGGGGAAGCGGTCGTTTTGCCAGTTGAATTTGCCGCTGTCGATTACCACTCCGCCGGTGGCGTCACCGTGGCCGCTGAAATACTTGGTTGTCGAGTGAATGACAATGTCTGCCCCAAGTTCGATCGGCCGGCAGAGATATGGGGTGGCCAGGGTGCTGTCGACCAGCAGCGGCAGGCCGTGGCGGTGGGCGATCTCAGCGGCTTTGCCCAGATTAGGGACGTCCATTTTGGGATTGCCGATGGTTTCCAGATAAATGAATCTGGTTTTGTCGTTGATCGCTTCTTCAAGGGCGGCCATATCGGTTGATTCCACCATGCGGGCGGTGATATCATATTTTTTGAAAATGTTGGCGAACAAAACATAGCTGGACATAAAGAGGGAGTTGCCGGTGACGAATTCATCTCCGGCTCGCAACAGGGCCATGCATGCATTGGTAATTGCCGCCATGCCGGATGAGGTTGCCACTGCTCCGGCCCCGCCTTCCAGGGAGGCGAGCTTTTTCTCCAAGACCTGATTGGTAGGGTTGGTGAGGCGCATATAGATGTGGTCGCCGGTCTTGCCAGCGAAGGTGTCGCTTAGATTTTCGGCAGTCTGATGAAGATTGGCGGCGGACTGGTAAATAGGCGGCAGGGTTGCTCCTTCCCAGTCGGCTGGCGATTGACATTCGTGAATGACCCTGGTCCTGAAATCATGATATTTTGCAGATGACATTACAGACCCCTGATAGTTTTAGGTTAAATTGAAGAGTTGACTGGTAACAAAACGGTTAAGTTGCACTTTACAAAGAAAAGGGGGCTTAAAGCAAGTCTGATAGAACTTCGCAGGAGCGGCAGATCTTCATCTTTTCCTGCCAGTTTTTTTGCGATTGGCATTCACAGATAGTGCCGTTTATGAACCAGCAAAGTTTGCCTGCCTGGAATTCCCAGGCGGGGCAATGTTTGCGGCGTTGGGGAGGGCATTTTTTTACAGTCCAGCAGGGTTTAATGGCCTTTTCACTTACTCTGGTCCGGGAGAGCAGGAAAAATATCTGGCGTTCTACATGGGATGGGATCTTTCGCCAGTTTTGCTCGTAGCTGTGGACGGCTTTTATTGAGATGCCCAGAAGCTCGGCCACTTCTTTCTGGGTCTTGTTTAATAGTTTGCGGGCCTTACAAAACTCTTCGCTTTCCACGTGGGTAAACCGCCTAAATATTGTTGACTGTTCCAATAAAGTTGTTAAGTGTTTAGTTAATCTACCATATAATACCACACAGTGGTATGAAAAAATATTGAAAATCCAGGAGGATGTCTCTGGCCTTCTAAGTCTTAAGGAAATTCTTGACAGCGTGGGTAGTGAGTCTTACGGTCTCATGCAGTTGCTTTAGATGTACAATATTTAAATGGCATAAATCCATTTTCCTGGTTCCCTGGCAAGATGGATATCATTTGTTTTAAGCATTTTTTAAGAGGATTGAGGGAAGTACATGCAAATAGACAAGTTTACTCACAAGTCACAGGAAGCTTTGCAGGCGGCCCAGAGCCTGGCATATGAACGTGGTCATCAGGAGATTGTACCGGAGCATCTTTTGCAGGTTATGTTGGCGGATGGTGAAGGGGTAATTGTTCCGATTCTGCAAAAGATCGGCGTGGCCCCCGCCGATCTGCAAAGGGGGGTGACCGAGTTACTTGAGGCGATGCCAACGGTCAGTGGCGCTGGTTTCGGTCAGGTTACCCTGTCGGGGGTATCCCATAAGATGTTTGATGGTGCTATAAAAATAGCTTCAAACATGCAGGATGAGTATGTCAGTATGGAGCATATATTATTGGCCATGACCGAGGTTAAGGATTCGGGGGTTGCGGGATTACTCAAAAGCCACGGTCTTGACAAGTCGGTTTGCCTGAAGGCTTTGACCGAAGTCCGCGGTAATCAGCGGGTTACCGATCAGGACCCGGAAGGGAAGTATCAGGCCCTTGAAAAATACGCTCGCAATCTCACCGATGTGGCTCGGCAAGGCAAGATAGATCCGGTTATCGGTCGTGATGACGAGGTTCGGAGGATTATTCAGGTTCTTTCCAGGCGCACCAAAAATAATCCGGTGCTGATCGGTGAGCCGGGGGTGGGGAAAACCGCGATTGTTGAAGGCCTGGCTCAGCGTATCGTTGACGGTGATATTCCGGAGACGTTACGCAACAAACAGTTGTTGTCCCTGGATTTGGGTGCTCTGATCGCCGGGGCTAAATACCGGGGTGAATTCGAGGATCGTTTGAAAGCGGTCTTAAAGGAAGTTCAGAAAAGGGAAGGGGAGATAATACTCTTTATCGATGAGATTCATACCTTGGTCGGGGCCGGAGCGGCAGAGGGTAGTATGGATGCCTCCAATATGTTGAAGCCAGCTTTGGCCCGGGGTGAATTGCATTGTGTCGGCGCTACCACGCTGAATGAGTATCGTAAATATATCGAGAAGGATGCCGCTCTGGAGCGGCGCTTCCAGCAGGTTTTGGTCCAGGAGCCCTCTGTTGAAGATACCATCGCCATCCTGCGGGGGATCAAGGAGAAATATGAGGTCCACCACGGAGTCAGGATTCAGGATGCGGCGACGGTGGCGGCGGCCACCTTGTCGAATCGCTATATTACCGATCGGTTTCTGCCCGATAAGGCCATTGATCTGATTGATGAGGCAGCCTCAAAGCTCAGGATTGAGATTGACAGTATGCCGACCGAGATCGATGAGATAGATCGGCAACGGATTAAACTCGAAATCGAACGCGGGGCCCTGAAGAAGGAGAAGGATAAGCTTTCCCGGGAAAGACTTGGGAAAGTCGAGGAAGAATTGGCCAATATCAATGAGGCCTTGCATGGGATGAAGGGGCACTGGCAGCTCGAGAAGGATATCATCCAGAAGATCCGGGGAACCAAGGCCGAATTAGATGAAGCAAGGGTTGATGAGCAACAGGCTCTGCGGCAGGGCGATCTGGGTCGGGCTGGTGAGATCACTCACAGCTTGATTCCCGATCTGGAGAAGGCCGTTGTCGATGAGAGTGCACGTCTGGCCGAGATCCAGCAGGACCGGCAGATGCTTAAAGAAGAAGTTGGCGAAGAGGATATCGCCGGGGTGGTAGCCAAGTGGACCGGTATTCCGGTAGATCATCTGCTGGCCGGGGAGCGGGATAAGCTGGTTCATGCCGAGGAAGAATTGGGGCGGCGCGTTGTCGGTCAGGCAGAGGCGATCAAGGCAGTTGCCAATGCGGTTCGGCGGTCCCGGGCCGGACTGCAGGATCCAGATCGGCCGCTAGGTTCATTTATCTTTCTGGGGCCTACCGGGGTCGGGAAGACCGAGTTGGCCCGGACTCTGGCCAGTTTCCTGTTTAACAACGAAAACGCCATGGTCCGTATGGATATGTCCGAGTTTATGGAGAAACACTCGGTGGCCCGGCTCATCGGGGCGCCTCCCGGTTATGTCGGTTATGATCAGGGAGGTTATCTGACTGAAGCGGTACGACGACGGCCTTATTCGGTGGTGCTTTTTGACGAGATCGAAAAGGCCCACCCCGATGTTTTTAATATTCTCCTGCAGATTCTTGATGACGGCAGACTGACCGACGGTCAGGGCCGGACGGTTGATTTTAAGAATACCATTTTGATTATGACTTCTAATCTCGGCAGTCAGATGATCATGGAGATGGGTGAGGATAAGCGTCAGGAGGCGGCCCGCCGGGTTGAGGAGATCCTCCACAATAATTTCAAGCCGGAGTTTCTTAACCGGATTGATGAAAGCATCATCTTTCACAGTCTGGGCAAGGAACACCTGAGCCGGATTGTAGATATCCAACTGGTTTTACTCAAAAGAAGGCTGGCAGAGCAGAAACTGGAGCTAGAGTTGACCGATGCCGCCCGTGAATATCTGATTGAGGTTGGTTATGATCCCACCTTTGGCGCCAGGCCCCTGAAAAGAGCGATCCAGCGGCATATTCAGGATCGCCTGGCCTTGCAGATCCTGGAAGGCGATTTTGTTGACGGGAACAGGATTATGGTTGATCTCGGCGATGGTGAGCTGACCTTCAGCAAAGATTGATGGCCTCGTCGCTGCCAATAGATTTATGGTGTTTTTTTGCATTCAGACTAAGGGGTAACTTGTGATTTTGAAAGGACTTAAAAACATCTTTGCCAAAAGCGGCGGTGAAGAGCCTGGCATGGCCTTTTCTGCCAATGAACTGGCGGAGCTGGCTGCCCGGCGGGCCGGGAACTTTTTCAAGGAATATCGCTTGAGCTGTTCGGAGGCGGCTCTGCTTGTTGTCAACCGTGGCTTTGAAGGTGGTCTGACAACCGAACAGGCCCTAAATGTCGCTAGTGGTTTTGCTGGCGGGGTAGGCGGCTCCGGCTGCGTCTGCGGCGCGCTCTCCGGGGCGGTGATGGCTCTGGGGCTTTTTCTGGGACCCGCTAGCAAGCATGGTCTTGCTAAAAAGAAGTTTAGAAAACTGGTTGGTCATTTCCATGACAGCTTTCGTGAAGAGTCAGGGACGGTTTGTTGCCGGGATCTGATTGTTGATTTCAGGAAAGACCGCAAAGGCCAGGCCTTTTTCTGTAGAGGTCTTACCGACCGCTGTACCGGTGAAGTGGTTCGAATTATTCTTCAGGAACGACCGGAACTGGCTGGGAAGGCGAATCTGGAATTTCTGCAAGGCCATGATTCCGGGGTCGCCGTTGTTTTGCAGAAATTGTTGGGGCGCAAGATGGGCAATACTGATTAATTATTAACCACTAAAGCCTGATTGGTGGCGGTAACTATATAAAAAAGTTGAAAAATATCATTTTAAATGAGATAAGGAAAAGGTAGGTTTGTTTTGCGGTGTTGAGCTGGGTTCGGATTGAGGGTTTTATGAAAATGACCGCTAGTCAGGAAGAGATTACTAAAATATATGTGACCCCTTCTGGGGTTGCTATCATCAAATGCCCCGACTGTGAAATGATCAGAACCTTAACGGTTGATAAATTCAGGGGTACAAAACACATTCTGAATATCAAATGTAGCTGCAAGAGACTTTTCCGGGTCAAACTTGAATTTCGAAAATTTTATCGAAAAAAGGCAGAGTTGTCTGGCGACTATGTTCTGCTACCCGAGAAAATTCATCGGGGCCGGTTGATGGTAGTCAATATTTCCCAGGGAGGGGTCGGGGTACACATTCTGGGCACCCATCGGTTAAGTGCCGGGCAGGAGATCCAGATTTGTTTTACTCTCGATGACAAGCATGGGTCTGTGATAGACCGGCGGGCAGTGGTACGGGTGGTTTCTAAGAATAATGTCTGTTGTGAATTTAAGGGTAATGGCTCTTCCCACGATAAGGCTCTTGGTTTCTACCTGATGGTTTGACTGAACCCGCAAAGGATCTTTCCTTTCTTAAGCTAGCCCGCATATTTCAGGAGTATTTTTGAAAAGTCATTTTAACTGATTGTACTTGTGTGTTAAACCTTTGGTTTGCTGTGGAATATCAAGGTCACAGTTTGTACCAAATGAAATACAAGGTTTGTTTTTCAGATAGCGCAGACTTCGAAACTACTCACCCTGCGGGCCAGCCGATATATCCGTATAGCACCCCTCA
>DAOVJK010000221.1 GCA_030673265.1 Pseudomonadota bacterium
AAGAATCTGGCATAATAATTGACGATTGTACCAAGGTCAGTCGTGAGATTAGCCATCTGCTGGAAGTGGAAGATCTGGTTGGAGCAGCTTATAACCTGGAAGTAACTTCGCCCGGCTTGGATTGGCGATTGAAGACTGAGCAGGATTTTGTCCGGTTTAAGGGTAAGAGAGTCAGGGTCGTTCTTTTGGATGACCCAGAATCACTAGTTGGTCTGATCGGCGAGGTTGATAACGGCAAGGTTGCTATTGAGGTGGCTGGGGACAAAAAGCTGGTCCCTTTTGAATCGATAAAAAAAGCAAAACTTGTAATTGAATTTTGAACCTCGATATAATAGTCGCATCTCCGGAAGGGGTTCATCCGGAATGGCAAACGTTTTTGTGGAGATTAGCTTATGTTTTCTGAGTTGAGCAGAATTGTTGACCAGGTCAGCAGGGACAAAGGTATTGATAAAGACCTGCTCATAGAAAGTTTGGAAGAAGCGGTTATGCAGGCGGCTAAGAAAAAATTTGGCCTGCTGCGTGATATGGAAGTCAGGTATAGCGAAGAACTTGGCGAGATAGAACTCTTCCAGTTTCGAACTGTGGTTGAAGAGGTTGAGAATGATCATGCCGAGATTTCTCTTGACGAGGCAAAAGCTTTGGATCCAGAGGTTGAGCTTGGCGATGACATAGGTTCAAAGATGGACGATGTCGGAGATCTGGGCCGGGTTGCCGCCCAAGCTGCCAAGCAGGTCATCATTCAAAAAATGAAGGATGCCGAGAGCGATGTCGTTTACGAGATGTACAAGAGTCGAGAAGGCGAAATTGTTAATGGTATTGTGCAGCGCTTTGAACGGGGCAATATCATCGTTAACCTTGGTCGCACCGATGCTGTAATTCCGGCGAGGCAGCAGATGCCCAGAAGGTCTTATCGACCTGGCGACAGGATTCGCGCCTATTTGCTTGAAGTCCGGCGGACCACCAGGGAGTCGCCCTTGGTGTTGAGCCGGACGGATGATAATTTCCTGGCTCAACTCTTCTCCGAAGAAGTGCCCGAGATAGATGAAGGCGTGGTTACAATAATGGGTGTCGTTCGCGAACCGGGCTCACGAGCCAAGATAGCAGTTTCTTCCTCCGAGTCCGATGTCGATCCGGTTGGCGCCTGTGTCGGAATGAAAGGCTCCAGAGTGCAGAATGTGGTTCAGGAGCTTCAGGGCGAAAAAATAGATATCGTTCCGTGGAGCCCGGATCCAGCCCGCTTTGTCTCCAATGCATTGGCCCCGGCGCAGGTTTCCATGGTGGTGGTTGATGAGGGGCGCAAGACTCTCCTGGTAGTGGCGCCGGATGATCAGTTGTCTCTTGCCATTGGCCGTCAGGGACAGAATGTCAGGTTGGCTTCCAAATTACTCGGCTGGAACATAGATGTTAAGAGCGAGCAAAAATATGCCAGATTCATGGAAGATGGTTACCAGTCATTGCTGGCGGTTGAGGGGGTAAATGACAAGCTTGCCGAACAACTCTATGATGCCGATATTACATCCTGTGTTGATCTGGCCGCAAGCAGTGTTGTTGACTTGCTGGAGCTTGAGTTATTTGATGAGGAGACTGCGGGGGCTCTTATTGAAGCGGCCGCGCAAGTTCCGCCTCCGGTCAGAGAAGAGGCTGAAGGTGATAATGATGAGACTCCAGCTGAGAGTGTTGAGGCTGAAGGTGGTAATGATGAGACTCCGGTTGTGAGTCTTGAAGCTGGGCAAGCCGGAGCAGCGGATTTGTCCGACAAAACTAACGCTGAACTTCGTGAGATGTGTGATGTGGCTGGAATCACCGGGGTCAGCAAAATGACTAAGGCTCAACTGATTGCAGTGCTTCAGGATATGGCTACTGCTGATTCTACAGATGAAGAGGACGCTGCTTCCTGAGCGGGCCGAGGGGCCTACCCGGACCTGTCTTGGTTGCGGGGCGAAGCTTTTGAAGAAAAAGATGCTTCGCTTTGTTGCCGATCGGGACGGGCTTGTTATGGTTGACCAACAAAAATGTTTGCCGGGCCGGGGCGCGTATTGTTGCTCTGATTACAAATGCCTGGCGATGTTTATAAAGAAAAAAGGCAGGCTTTTGCGGGCCTTGCGCGTTACGAAGATTGACTCCAGTTCTGTTCTTCGTCTGGTTGATGAGTGTCGGTTAGATATTGCTGGCTGTTTTAATTAATTTTTCATAAAGAATGTTTAACCTGATAATTTTGTCATCGTCTTGATGGAAGATAACGACGAACAGGTTGTGATAGTTCAGGAGTGAATAATGGCGAAGGTCAGAGTTTACACATTGGCTAAAGAAGCAGGAATCGAAGGAAAAGAATTGGCAGAAAAGCTGATAGATATGGGCTACGATGTGAAATCCCATAGTTCATCATTGGATGAGGATGTTGCCGATGAAGTGCGCCAGAAACTTGGTTTGATCAAGACCGAGACGAAGCGGACCAGGATTCAGGCCAAGGGTAAAACTACCATTATCAGGCGGCGGACTAAAAAAGTCGAATCTAAGGAGCCGATTGTTGCCGAAGAAGAGCTCGTTGAGCAACCACCGGTAGAAGCAGCTGCACCTGATGACAAGGTAATCCCGGAGGGGAAGGTCGTCAAGAAGGAAGCAGAGGTGCAAGCGGCCAAAGAAGAAGCGGTCGTGGTCGAAAAGGTTGAGGCGTCGGAAGCTGCAGAGAAAGAAGAAGAGGTCACTGCTGCCGTTGAAACTTCTCCAGAGGTGGCTGAGGCTGTTGTGGAGGCCGTTGCCGAAGAAGGCCAGGAGCCTGTGCAAGAGAAAGTTACCGAAGAACCTCCCGTTGTTGAAACGGAGGCAAAATCGGAGCCGGTTAAAGCAGAGAACGAGCCAAGTCGAGTTGGCTTGGCGAGAGTAATTAAAAGATCAGCTATTATCATCCCTGAAGAGCGCCCGCGGACGCCTCGTCCAAAGAGAACGGAGCGCAAGGGTAAGCCAGCAGGCAAACCTGCCGGCAAACCGGCGGCAAATGGGGGGGCAGCCAAGCCCGCCAGACCCAGCGCTCCTGCTGGCGGCGGTGGCGGCGAAGCTGGCAAGAAGGGCAAGCGGTATGTCAAATTCTCTCCAGATCCGTCTCGTGAGCGCCTCAAGAAAGGCGGCGGGCGGCAAAAAGGCAGAGTTGCCGTCGATATGGAGGATGTCCATGCCTTTGGCGGACGTCTTTCCGGCAGTCTGCGGATGGGTGGCCGGGTAAGGCGCGGCGGTAAAAAGGTCAAACATCATGAGGAGGGGCCAGCTGCCGAGACCAAGGCCATCAAGAAAAGAATTAAAATTTTTGAGTCTATTTCGGTTGCCGATATGGCCCACCGCATGGGGGTCAAGTCGAATGAACTGATCGCCAGCCTGATGAAACTCGGTGTAATGGCTACCGTTAATCAGGCCCTTGATGTTGATACTGCCACCCTTATTGCCAGCGACTTTGGCTTTGAGGTTGAACAAGGGGTGACTGAGGAGCAGAGTGTCGTCAATCTTGAAGAGAGCTATGGTGGTGGTGAAGAGAAGCCCAGGCCCCCTGTTGTTACGGTTATGGGGCATGTCGATCATGGTAAAACCTCGATTCTTGACGCTATTAGGAGAACAGATGTAGCGGCCGGTGAGGCTGGTGGTATTACCCAGCATATCGGTGCTCATCACGTTACAACCACCGGTGGTGATGTCGTATTTCTCGATACCCCAGGCCATGCGGCCTTTACTGAGATGCGCTCCCGTGGTGCCCAGGTAACCGATATTGTCGTTCTGGTTGTTGCTGCAGACGATGGCGTCATGGAACAGACCCGTGAGGCTATTAATCACGCTAAGGCCGCCGGGGTTCCCATTGTGGTTGCGGTTAATAAGATCGATAAGGAAAATGCCAACCCCGAACGTATTAAAGGTGAACTGGCTGAGTTTGATCTTGCCCCGGAGGAGTGGGGTGGCCAGACCATATTTTGTGAAACGTCCGCTAAAGAGAATATCGGCATCAATGAGCTGTTGGAGCAGATTCTCTTGCAGGCGGAGATTCTTGAATTGAAGGCTGATCCCGATCGGAAGGCGAAGGGCTGGGTTGTTGAAGCTCAGCTCCATAAGGGGCGGGGCGCAGTAGCGACCATTCTGGTTCAGCAAGGGACTGTGAAAATTGGTGACTCATTCGTAGTTGGCGAGCATTATGGCCGAATTAAGGCCATGCACGACGACAAGGGTGTGATTGTCCTTGAGGCAGGTCCATCCCTGCCGGCCGAAATCCATGGCCTCAGCGGCGTTCCTAAGGCTGGTGATGAGTTTATTGTTGTGCCGGATGAAAAGATGGCCCGCACCATCAGTGGCCAGCGGCAGGTTCGGCAGCGTGAGCAGGAACTGGCTACTACCACCAAGATCTCGCTAGACAACCTTTTCGAACATCTGGAAGAGAGTGCTATTAAGGAACTGCGGGTCGTCCTGCGTGCCGATGTGCAGGGAACCCTGGAGGCTTTTAGTACGGCCATTGAAAAACTCAGTACCGATGCGATCAAGGTGAAGATTATTCACAGCGGCACCGGTGCGGTTATCGAGTCGGATATTTTGCTTGCTTCTGCCTCTGAGGCTCTGATCTTCGGTTTCAATGTCCGGCCAACGCCCAAGGCCAGGGAACTGGCCAAGGGTGAGCATGTTGATATTCGCTTCTATGATGTTATCTATCACGCTCTGGACGATATTCGTTTGGCGATGACCGGTCTTCTGGAACCGACCTTTGAGGAGAATGTAATTGGTTCAGCCGAGGTCCGGGAAACCTTCAGTCATCCCAAGGCAGGCACCATTGCCGGTAGCTATGTGATCGACGGTAAAATTGATCGTAAGGCTGAGGTAAGAGTCGTTCGTGACAGCGTTGTGGTTTTTACCGGCAAGATATCATCCCTGCGACGTTTTAAAGATGATGTCAAAGATGTCCAGACCGGTTTTGAGTGCGGTATCAGTGTTGAAAATTTCAATGATATTAAGGTTGGCGACGTAATCGAGGCCTTCTTTATGAAAGAGGTTGCCGGGGTACTGTAGGGATGGGTGCTAAAAAATCACGACCCCGGTTCACTCTGCCCGAGCTGGCTGAGAAAACCGGGCGGCGACCAGCCCGGGTTGCGGACAATATCAAAAAGGAGATCGCCACCCTTTTGCTGCGCAAGATCAAAGATCCGCGCGTTTATAATGTGACAATTACGCAGGTGAAGGTAACTCCTGATTTGCGTCGGGCCTGGATTTATTTTAGCTGTCTTGATCAGAGTGTCGAAGAGGTGGCTGCCGGGCTGGCCAGTGCCAGTGGATTCATCCGCAGTCATCTGGCCCGGGAATTGGGAATGCGTTATGTGCCTGATCTTGAGTTTCTCCATGATCGGACTATTAACCGCATGGCCGAGATGGACAAAATCTTCCATGAGATTGCCGAAGAAGATGACACTGCCCCCGAATAATATCTTAAGTGCGCTGAAGGAGGCTGACAGCGTGCTGATTGCCACTCACATCTATCCGGATGGAGATGCTCTGGGTTCGCAGCTTGCCCTTGGCGAGTGCTTGGAGATGTTAGGGAAAGATGTCTTTCTCTACAGCGAGGAAGAAGTTAGTCATCTTTATGATTTTTTGCCCGGTTGCGGTAAGTTGCGGCACT
>DAOVJK010000172.1 GCA_030673265.1 Pseudomonadota bacterium
AATGCCGCTTCTTTCCATGTCGGCCAGCACCGGAATCATGACGATTTCGACCTTCTCAAATAGATCCCACAGGTCAAGTTCTTCCAGCTGCGTCCGAAATTGGCGCCAGAGCAGCAGAGCAGCATCAACATCTTCACAGGAGTAATCCCTGGCCTGTTCCGGTTTGACAAAGGCAAAGTTGACATCTTTGTTTTTAGCCTTGCCTTTACCCTGCCCGGTAACCTCCGCAAACGAGGTCAACTTCACCTCAAGCAGTTCATCGGCCAGATCATCAAGTTTATGGGAGCGTCGCCCCGGATTAAGCAGGTAGGAGCAGATCATCGTGTCCCAGAGACTGCCTTGCATTTCAATGCCCTGGCTGAAGAAGATACTGTAATCAAACTTCAGGTTATGACCTATCTTCGGCAGCTTATGATCTTCCAGCAGCGGCCGGAGGATCTCCAGGGTTTTAGTAAGCTCCAACTGGCCGGCAACCAACTCACCGTCCTCCTCGAGATGACCAACCGGCAGATACCAGGCCTCGCCTACCTTGTTACTTAAAGAGATCCCGACCAGATCCGCCGAGAGTGGATCAAGGCCCGAGGTCTCGGTATCCACCACCAGATGCGCGCCCTTGGCCAGTTTTTTTGCAAGAGAGCGTAACTCATCCAGGTCCCGGACCAGCGTGTAGCCCTGGCGATCCAGGCCCACTGATTCTACCTGGGTTTTCAGGAGCCTGCTAAAGCCAAGCAAGGTAAAGAGTTCCCGCAGCTTGTCGTTGTCAGGTTCGGGCAACAGGTAGTCGTCAGGAGCAACGGGCACCGCCAAATCTTCTTTAAGGCGGATAAGGTCACGGGACAGAAAGGCCGCCTCACGATGGCTCTCCAGTTTTTCGGCCAGTTTCTGCTTATCGACCTCCGCCAGTCTCTCATAAAGGTTGTCCAGGGAGCCGAAGGTTAAAATAAGCTTTTCAGCAGTCTTCGGCCCAATCCCGGGTACACCCGGAATATTATCGGCACTGTCTCCCACCAGGGAAAAATAATCGAGCAGCTCAGTTACCGCCACGCCGTATTTGGCCTTAACCGCAGCCGGGTCAAAGCGGCGGTTGTTCATCGGGTCCCAGAACGTGGTTTTTTCATCGACCAGCTGCAGGAGGTCCTTGTCGCCCGAAACAATCACAACCTCGTGCCCGTCTCCGGCCAGACGCCGCGCCGCCGAGGCGATTAAATCATCCGCTTCAAAGCCGGACTCTTCCAGAAAAGTGATGTTATAGGCCCTGACTGCATCTCTGATATAGGGTATCTGGCAGACCAGATCTTCCGGCATCGGCGGCCGGTTAGCCTTGTATTCCTTATACATCTCATGGCGGAAGGTTGGCCCCTTCAGGTCGAAAGCCACTGAAAGGTAGCGCGGCTCCTTTTCGCGGATCACCCGCAGGAGGATATTAATAAAACCGTAAACAGCATGGGTCGGCAGACCGCTGCTATTAGTCAACGGGGCAATGGCATGATAGGCCCGATAGATGTAGGCGCTGCCGTCAATTAGATAAACCGGTTCTGATTTGGCCATATTCCATTTTTAGTTTGAATTTTAAGCGGTTCTGAGTCATTTTTAATTCAGGAACAACTATCAATAGCGGAACAATTTCAAGACACCTCAACCTACCATAGATGGTGATTATCATCATGTTATTCAAAGACCCCCTGAAACCCGCTAAACTGCTGCGTCGCTATAAAAGATTTCTGGCCGATGTCGAACTACCGGACACCACGCAGCTGACGGTCCACTGCCCCAATACCGGCAGCATGCTGGGCTGCAACGAACCCGGCCTCCCGGTGATGATCTCCAGATCCGATAATCCCAAACGCAAATACCCACACACTCTGGAGATGGTCAAGGTCGAAACTGGCTGGGTAGGGATAAATACCTCTCTGACCAACAAACTGGTCCGCGAGGCGTTGGAGAATGCGCTCTTCCCTGAACTGGGGCAATTCGACACGATCAGGCCCGAGGTTAAAACCGGTAACAGTCGCCTCGATTTTCTCCTGAGCAACGGCAATAAGCTGACTTACCTGGAAGTAAAGAACTGCACCATGGCCAGGGCCAATATCGCCCTCTTCCCGGATGCGGTAACCGCCAGGGGCACAAAACATCTGGAGGAACTGCTGCGACTGCACGAAAAAGGACACCGGGCGGCGCTAATCTTCTGTATCCAGATGGCCGGGGTAACAAGTTTCAGCCCGGCTGCCGATATCGATCCGCTTTACGCCGAAACGCTGGCCGGAGTTGTCGAGCAAGGGGTGCTGGCCCTGGCTTGCCGGGCCGAAGTCACCCCAAAGGGCATCGTCGTCACAGAACGGTTGCCGGTTGTTATTTAAAACGCAATCGCCCTTGATAACCGTCCCGGATTTTGTGGTAGATTCCAATAAAAACCCAGCAACGGACAAACTCAAAAATGAGGTGCGATAATGACAGAGGTAACTCGGACAAGCCCCCCGGGAGACGAATGACAAAGTAACTTCGGGAACAGCCTGCTGGTCTGCGCCTATGCCGATGGTTCTGCAGCCGGTCAGCCCGCTCGGTATTCTGAGGGGCGGAGTCAAGGGCTGGAAGAAGGCGGGCTTTGCCCTGGTCTGAAGATTAGTTCAAAAAACGCAGCAGTCGCTGATGGCCGCTGCTTTTCCCTTACCGGTGCTAAACCAATTCATCCAGCAAATCCTGAAAGACCTCACACTCTTTGCAGATCTTGATCTTGTCCTTCCAGCTCTGCTGGGCCTTGCACTCACAGATCGTCCCATTGATGAACCAACAGAATTTACCGGCCCGGAACTCCCAGGCCGGGCATTTCTTCTTACGTTCGGTTGGACATTTCTTAATAGTCCAGCAAGGTTGGTTGGATTCCTGGCTGTGCTTAAGTCTGGACAGCAAAAAATATAGTTGCCGCTCCACATGGGTCGGCACATTTCGCCAGCCCTGCTCATAGCTATGGACCGCCTTGACAGAAACCCCCAGCAGTTCAGCAATATGCTGTTGGGTCTTGGCCAGATTTTTCCTGAATTTAACAAACTCTTCGCTATCCACCGCTAACCTCATTTAAAAAAATAAAAATTCCAACATCAAAAGAACTATTACCAATAGTCTTATCAATTTTAGTTTACGACACCAAGCTAATTAATTTCTTAACAAGTCGGAGTACTGAGCCAACCCATTACCTGGCAAAGAATATTTGTGCCATTGCCAAGCCCGCCTCTCTAACTAGAGGAAATCCTGGCCACTGGTCGTCGTCATCAAGCGACCATGCTTTACCCCCTTGGTGCCGATTAATTCATCGGCCAGACGACGAATCTCCTTGGCCTTGCCCTTGAGAACCACAACTTCCAGACAATTATGGGCATCAAGATGGACATGGAGGGCAGAAACAATATTCTGATGATGGGAGTGCTGGTGCTCAGTCAACTTGTCCGACAGTTCCCTGGTGTGGTGGTTGTAGACCAGAGAAACGGTCCCCACCATCTCCTCCTCATCATCATGGGACCACTGATCATCAACTAAGGCATTGCGGATCAGGTCCCGAACCGCCTCGGACCGGTTGCTGTAACCCTTGGCGCCGATTAATTTATCGAAACTGTCGAGCAAACGCTCATCAATTGAGACCCCGAATCGAACTGTTTCACTCATTATTTTCTCTCCATCTAACATTTCAACCAGAATGATCTTGCAAATTGATCGGCAGAATAACACAAAATCATTTAATTGCTGGCTATTCTGTGTTACCCGTGTTACTTATCTGAAGATCGTAACACACCACTAAAGGAGACCCATAAAATGCATATGGCAGATGCGCTACTCTCTCCCGCCGTCGGTGGGATCATGTGGGCCGCGACCGGAACAACTATTATCTATTGCTCCAAAAAGATCAAACATAGCCTTGATGATCGGAAAATTCCGCTGATGGGCGTCATGGGGGCCTTTATTTTTGCCGCCCAGATGATCAACTTCGCCATCCCGGCCACCGGTTCCAGCGGCCACCTGGGCGGTGGCCTGCTGCTGGCCATCCTGCTCGGCCCCTCGGCCGCCTTCCTGACCCTGGCCTCGGTACTGACCGTCCAGGCCCTGTTCTTTGCCGATGGCGGTCTACTGGCCCTGGGCTGCAATATCTTTAATCTAGGCTTTGCGCCCTGCTTCATTGCCTACCCGCTGATCTACCAGAGGATTACCAGGCGGCGTCTCACGGCGGGACGCCTGCTGCTCGGGACAATGGCTGCAGCGCTCGTCGGCCTGCAGCTCGGCTCACTGGGCGTGGTCATCCAGACCAATATATCCGGGATGTTATCACTGTCCTTCAGTTCTTTTTTGCTGCTGATGCAGGCCATCCACCTGCCCATCGGCATTATCGAAGGACTGGTCACGGCCGGGGTGGTCTCTTTTCTCTGGCGGACCCGGCCCGAGATCCTTGACAGGACTGGGGCCGACCAAGACCTTGCGAAGCTGCCGCTCAGAAATGTCCTGATCGGTCTGGGGGTAGCCGCAATCCTGACCGGAGGTCTGCTCAGTTGGTTTGCCTCGGAAAATCCGGACGGCCTCGAATGGTCACTCCTCAAAGCCACCGACCAGCCGGAATTGCACCTCCCTGCCACTGCCGGCAAGACCCGCCTTGAGAAACTCCAGGAACAGACCGCGCTGCTGCCCGACTACGGTTTTCGCCAAGAAAACCAAACCGGAACAGAGTTGGCCGCTGCCAAGACCGGCACCACTGTTGCCGGTCTGGTCGGCGGCGCCATCGTCCTGTTGTTTGGCCTGCTGCTCGGCACCATCCTGAAAAAAGTAGGAAGGCATCGTGGCCAGCAAAATAGATAAGGTTTTCTACGATATCGGTCGACTGGAAATACTGGCCGAGCAAAACAGCCCCATCCACCGCCTTGACCCACGGGCCAAGCTGCTGGTGACCATCTTCTTTGTCCTGGCGGTTGTCTCCTACGGCAAATACGCCATCGCTGACCTGCTGCCTTTCTTTCTCTACCCGGCCATAATCATCGGCCTCGCCAACCTGCCGGTCGGATACCTCCTTAAAAAGCTGCTGATCGTCTCACCTTTCGTGCTCTTTATCGGCATCTTCAACCCCTTCATCGACCGGGAGATCATGGTTCAGTTCGGACCACTGGCCATCTCGGGCGGCTGGGTTTCATTTGCCTCGCTGCTCCTGCGCTTCTCGCTAACCGTCGGCGCCGCCCTGCTGCTCATTGCCATCACCAGCTTCCCGGCTGTCTGCGGGGCCTTGGATAAAATGGGCGCCCCCCGTATCCTCACCGTCCAGCTCCTGATGCTCTACCGCTATCTCTTCGTACTGGTCGAGGAAGGGATCAGGATGATCCGGGCCCACGCCCTGCGCTCCTTCAGTCGACGCCGACCTCGTTACCGGATCTACCTGCAGCTTTTAGGAAACCTGCTGCTCCGCACCATCGACCGGGCCCAACGCATTCATCTGGCCATGCTTTCCAGGGCCTTCAGCGGCGAGATCAAAACAGTCCGCCAATTCAACTTCGGCCGCTCCGAGCTCCTGTTCCTGCTGCTTGCCACCGGTGCCTTAATAACTTTACGGACCACCCACCTTACCGATCTGCTCGGCAGATTGCTCCTGGAGATAAGCCAATGAGCCATCACATCGTCGAAGTCAAGGACCTTGCCTTCACTTACCCGGACCGGACCCCGGCCCTGCAAGGCATCTCGTTCCGCATCCACCACGGTGAATCGGTGGCTATCGTCGGGGCTAACGGGGCCGGGAAATCGACCCTGCTCCTGCACCTGAACGGCTACCTGACCCCCACTGGTGGCCAGGTCAGAATCGGTGATTATCCGTTGACCAGGGAAACGCTCAGGGAAGTCCGCCGGACCGTCGGCATGGTCTTTCAGGACCCGGATGATCAACTCTTCATGTCGACCGTTTTTGACGACGTGGCCTTCGGGCCGCTCAACCTTGACCTGCCGGTTGACGAGGTCACGGCCCGGGTCGACAAGGCCCTGGCCACCGTCGGCCTCAGCCATCTCAAGGAGAGACCGCCCCACCGCCTTTCTTCCGGGCAAAAGCGGCGGGTGGCGATTGCCTCAGTCCTGTCGATGGCACCGGATATCCTGGTCATGGATGAACCGAGCTCCGGCCTTGATCCCCGGGCCCGCCGGCAACTCATTGAACTGCTGCGAAGTTTCCATCATACCAAGATCATCGCCACCCATGACCTCGATATGGTTGTCGATCTCTGTGAGCGGACCATCGTCATGCACGAAGGCAGGGTCAAGGCCGACGGCCCGACCATGGCGATCTTTGGGGACGCAGAACTGCTGGAATCGTGCTGCCTGGAAAAACCCTTGCGGATGCAGGGTTGCCCGCTCTGCAACAAATGAAAAGTGGCATCTAATTACCGACTGGATTAAATTCACAATTATGGCATCAAACGAAAACAAAAAAGCGGTCATTCTCTTAAGCGGCGGCCTCGACTCAACCACCGTACTGGCCATCGCCCAAGCGGCGGGCTTCAGCTGCTATTGCCTGAGCTTTGCCTACGGCCAGCGCCAGGATATCGAACTTGACCGGGCCACGGCAATAGCCGCCCGGGCCGGGGTTGTCGAACATCTGGTCCTGCGGCTTGATCTCGACAAGATCGGCGGCTCGGCCCTGACCACCGACCAACAGGTCCCCAAGCACCACTCGG